>CAXBBA010000054.1:0-8560 GCA_963973805.1 uncultured Halieaceae bacterium
GGCGGAGTCATCAGCATGATCGGCGTGCTCACGGGTATCAGCGGCGAGTTCCCCCTCGCGGAGTTTTTCCAGCGCAACGCCGTGATGGCGGGGATTACCGTCGGTTCCCACGCCCAGCAGGCCCGCATGGTGAGTGCGTTTTCGGACTGGGAGCTCAAGCCCGTGATCGATCGCAGCTTCGAATTGGGCGACCTCGCGGCCGCCTTCCGCTACCAGGAGAGCCAGGCTCACTTCGGCAAGATCGGCCTCGATCTGGCCTGAGCTGCTGCGGCGCCGTCAGTGGCGATCGATCTCGTCGAGCTGGAGGTCCATGCTTTGGAAGTTGTCGCCCTTGTTGAGGCGGATGTGCAGAGACACGTTGTTGCGCGAATCGGCGAACTCCACCGCGGTTTCTGCTGAGATGCGGCCCTTCTCGTAGAGTTCGATGAGTGCCTGGTCGAAGGTGCGCATCTGGTACTTGCTGCCCTGCTCGATGGTGGCGCGCAGTTCCGTCAGGTCCTGCTTGGTGATCAGGTCCTGGACCCGGGGGGTGTTGATCAGCACCTCCATGGCCGCGCATTTGCCCTGATCCACGGTCGGTATGAGGCGCTGGGAGACGATGCCCCGCAGGTTCTGGGCTATGCGCAGTACCTCATTGGCCTGATCTTCCGGCGGGAAGAAGGTCATCATCCGTTCCAGCGCTGACACCGCGTTGTTCGCGTGCAGGGTCGTCAGGCAGAGGTGGCCCGTGTTGGCGAACTTGAGCGCGAATTCCATGGTCTCGAGGTCCCGGATCTCCCCAAGCAGGACCACGTTCGGTGCCGAACGCATGGCGGAGCGTATGCCCGTGCCGTAGCTCTCCGTGTCCACGCCGATTTCCCGCTGGGCCACGACGGAGCGTTTGTGGTTGTGCAGGAATTCGATGGGGTCTTCCAGCGTGAGAATATGCCCCGCGGCGTGCGTGTTCCGGTGGTCGATCATCGCGGCGAGGGAGGTGGACTTACCGGACCCCGTAGCGCCTACGACCACGACCAGACCGTTCTTTTCCATTACCAGTTCGTTGAGTACCGTGGGCAGGCCGAGTTCCTCGACCGTCGGAATCTCGTTGCGAACGTAGCGAAACACCAGGGACGTCTCGCCGCGCTGCCGGAAGGCGGAGCCACGGAATCGTCCGAGGCTCGGAACGCCGAGGCTGAAATCCACTTCACCGTGCTCTTCAAACTCCATGATCTTCCGGTCGGACGCAATGCTGCGGAAGAGGTGGTCCACCTGTCCCGGCTGGAGCTTTTCTCCGATCCAGGCAAAGCCAAACGGACCCTTGATAAGTATCTTGGCGCCCGCGTGGAAATAGATGTCCTCGCCTTCCTTGTTCACCATCAGGGCGAGGTAGGGGGCGATCTCAAGTTCCGTGTCGCTCATGAAGCACGTTCCTGCTGTGGCTGTGCCCGGAGTATCGCATTGCTTGCGCCTCGCAAAAAGGGACTTTGTGTTACGGCCGCGAAGCGCCTCAATATGGTTTGTTCCGCCATCAGTTGATAGCATGCGCATGCCGTCCCCGTGGCACAACTGGATAGCGCAATTCCCTCCTAAGGAATAGGTTGTAGGTTCGAACCCTACCGGGGACGCCATATTCTCTTCGTCCCCCGGAGCTGTCCGTCGACCCGGGAACTCGCGTATCCTTTGCGCCCCATGGCAGCAACGCACCCAAGAATCCCGGTTACCGACCGCTTTTTCCTCGAAACCAGTGAAGTGGATTTCGAAGCGATGCGTGCGCGGGGTGCCGGGGGGCAAAACGTCAACAAGGTTTCTTCGGCGATCCACCTGCGTTTCGATCTCCACACGGCGACGCTGCCCGAGCGCGTACGCCAGCGCCTGCTGTCCATGAGCGACAGTCGCATCACCCAGGGCGGCGTCGTCGTGATTCGCGCCGATCGCTTCCGTACCCAGGCCAGGAACCGCCAGGACGCGCTGAATCGTCTGGTGGACCTGTTGCGGGAGGCGTCCGTGGAGCAGCGTCGGCGGGTCGCGACAAAGCCCACGCGAGGCGCTAAGGAAAGGCGCTTGAAGAAAAAGGGTATAAATAGTAAAAACAAGCAGTTACGACAAAAACCAGATATCGATTAGAGAAATTGTGAGCCCGCTGTTCGGGCCCTCCACCGTCTGCAAAGGGATTCTCCATGGCAACTCCACGGGATATTTCACGCCTGAACGCCAGCCTGCCACCGTTCATGGCGTTGCTGAATGGCCAGATAGAAAGTTATGACCAGGACACGCAGGAGGCCACCCTCGGCTTTGATGTGCCGGAGCAGTACTGCCACTCGGGAGATATCGTCCAGGGTGGATTCATCACCGTGATGCTCGACTCGGCCATGAGTCACGCGGTGTTCGCCTGCGACGACACCGTGCTGACTCTGTCATCCCTGGAGATCAGCACGCGCTACCTCGAGGTGACCCGTGCCGGTGCCCTGGTGGCAAAGGGGCGCATCGTGCGCCTGTCGCACAAGACCGCCTTTCTGGAGTCCTGGCTGTTCAGTACCGACGGAAAATTGCTGGCAACGGCCCAGAGCGTGGCCAAGATCCACCGCAAACGCTAGGCCCGTGGCAGGGAAGGGGAAGAGCGGCGCATGTGTGGACGGTTCAACGTAGCGCAGACACCGGGGCTGCAGGCCCTGCTGGACGCCCTCGGTTCCGGCCTCGCATTGCCATCGCCGGCTTTCAATGTGGCGCCGACGGAGAACGTCAGCCTGCTGCGGCGCCTCGACAGGGACGTGACCCTGAGCAGTGCCCGCTGGTGGCTGACGCCGCACTGGTCAAAAGGGCCCAGTCAGAAGTACGCGATGTTCAACGCTCGCGCCGAGGGATTGACCCGCAGCCCCGCCTTCCGCAGGCCCTTCGAGCGCCAGCGCGCCATTCTGCCCATGTCATCGTTCGTGGAGTGGCGAAAACAGGGCGATCAGAAACAACCCTGGCTGATCAGCAATGAGCACAAGGGGCTGGCGGTCGCGGCGCTCTGGGACTGCTGGTCCGAGGGCGAGGAGGCGGAGCCGCTCCTGAGCTGTACGATCGTGACCACGGCGGCGGCGGAAAGCTTCCGGCCGTGGCACTCCCGCATGCCCGTGATGCTTTCTGGCGCTGAGCAGCAGCAATGGCTGGACAACGAACGGCCCGTTGCCCCCGATGACCCGCTCCTGCGGCCGGCCCTGAAGGAACCCCTGCACCTCGTGCCCCTCGATCGCGCCGTCGGCAACGCCCGGAACAAGGGGGCGGAGCTGATGGCGTCGGCGGGTGAGACCGTAGTCCTTCCCGCGGACTGAGGCGGCCGCGGGCGCTGTCGGCTATTCCAGTAGCGCCTGGTAGGTGAGGACGCCGAAGCGGGTCTTCAATGACGTCTGGTGGGGCAGGCTCTGGACCATAAAGATGCCCACGACGTCGTTCTCGGGGTCTATCCAGAACGTGGTGCCGGCGGCACCGCCCCAGCCGTAGGTGCCGGCCGCTCCGAGCTCGCCGCTCACAGCGGCGGGGTCGAGGGTGATGCTCACGCCGAGGCCAAAGGCTTCCACGCCGTAGAGATCATCCGAGGCGACATCCTGAATGTGGTTGCGGCGCAGGTGTTCCACCGTGTGGGGAGAGAGCAGGCGCACGCCATTGTAGGCACCGTCTCCGGCGAGCATCAGCGCGAAGCGCAGATAATCGTAGGTTGTCGATACCAGGCCACCACCGCCGCTTTCGAACCCACTCCCGTCCAGAAAACCCCGGCTGAGCTCGGGGTCGGCGGGCTCCAGGGCCTGTTCCGTCGTCCACTGCCATTGTCCATCCCAGCTGGCCCGATTACCCACCGGTGCATAGAGCTGGGCCAGCCTCGACTGCTTCTCGGGAGGTACCACAAAGAACGTATCTTTCATGCCCAGGGGTTCGAAAATGCGTTCCTGAAGAAACTCACCGAGGGACAGGCCGCTGATCGCTTCGATGAGGCGACCCTGAACGTCCACGGAGACGCTGTATTGCCAGCGCGTTCCCGGCTGGGACTGCAGGGGCAGCGTTGCCAGACGGCGGGTGAATTCCTCGAGGTCCGGCGCGCGGAACAGAGCGGCTTCCCGGTAGAGACGGTCCACTTCGCTATCGCCGAAGACGCCGTAGCTGAAACCGGCGGTGTGGCGAAGGAGATCACGAATGGTGGGAGGGCGGGCCGGCGACAGGGCCTGGCTGCCGTCATCCCGGACTTCGAGCACCTGCAGGTCGCCAAATTCCGGAAGGTAGCGGTCAATGGGGTCCTGGAGGAGGAAGTGGCCTTCTTCGTAGAGCATGAGTAGCGCCACGGTGGTGATGGGCTTGCTCATGGAGTAAATGCGATGCAGGGTGTCGTGCTCCATGGGGCGCCCCGCTTCACGATCTGCCGCACCCCACACCTGGTCGTAGACCACTTTGCCGTTGCGGGCGATGAGTCCGTGTCCCCCGGCCATCACACCCGCGTTTACCGCTTCCTCCATGCGCGCGTCGATGCGTGCCAGGCGCTCCGCCGAGAATCCTTCGCGGCTGGGAGAGACATGCTCCGGGGCCGGAGATGCCGCGGTTGCCTGCATTGCCCCCAGGCCCGCTACAGCGACCAGGGTCACGGCGACGAGGGAACGTCGTGGTCGGGTCAGGGGGGAAGGGAATGGGTGAAATGCCATTTTATGCTCCTTCTTTGGCTTGATCGGCTGGAGTTGCCCGCGCGGTCCCTGGCAGCGAGTGGCAAACGCCGGGGTTTGCACCCCCCGGCCCCCAAATTCAAGTTGTTCCGGCCATTGGGGGAACGGTATGCTCCGTTGCAACCCAGCCCACCCCGGTAGATGGAATCCATTTTTGGTTACGCGCAGACAATTCGCTCAGGGTATCGCGACAGGCACGTTCCTGTCTGCCTTCGCTACGGCGCCGCGGGCCCAGGGCCTGGGGACCGACTACGACGTCATCATCGTGGGCGCCGGCGTTGCGGGGCTTGCCGCCGCCCGGCGCCTTGCGGTGACAGATCGTGAACTCAAGGTTCTGGTGCTCGAGGCGCGCGATCGTATCGGAGGTCGCGTGTATTCGGTGAAGCACGACGACCTTTTGCGAGACGCGGAACTTGGAGCGTCGACGCTGCTCCATCCCATGGGCGGCGACTGGCCTGTGATCGATGAACTGGGCCTGGACGTTGAGAGTCTTCCCGACGGCCACGCCACGCTCTTTCCCGGCATGCGCGCCCTGGCGACGGCGTTGGCCGAGGCCTCGTCGGGTACGGTGCAGCTCAACAGCGAAGTGACGGAGATCTTTTGGCGCGAGGGGCTCGTGGGGGTCAAGTACGACAATCGTGGCCTCAGCAGCGCGGTGACGGCGCGTCGACTGATCGTGACCCTGCCGCCAGCGGTGCTGCGGCGCGGCGGTGTGACGATAAGCCCGGAGCTGGAGACGGCGAAGCAGGGCGCCCTCGCTGGCGCGGAGATGGAATCCCTGCTGTCCTGTGCCATGGTTTTCCCGGCGGACAAGCTTGCCCTGGCCGGTGAGGGCGATGTGTGGGTGCAGCAGAGCGACACGACTCACCTACGCGCCTTCCGCACCGGCATGGCCGGGGAGGTGTTGCTGGAGGCCCAGTACCTGGGGCAGCGGGCCAGCCTGCTCTCGCAGCAGAGTGAGGAGATCGTTCTGAGCCTGGCGCTGCGAGCCTTCGAAGAAGCGGTGCAGTCTCTGCCCGCCGTCGGGGAGCGGAGCTGGGGGGCGGTGGTTGACTGGGGCTCTGAACCTTTCAGTGGCGGTGCCCGGACCGTTCCCGGGAGTACGAGTCTCCACCTGGACCTGGCCGAGAGTCAGGGGGACACGATTTTCTTCGCGGGGGAGGCCACCGCCGAGCCCGAGCTTGTGGGTACGGTGCACGGCGCCTATGCCAGCGGGGAGCGCGTGGGCAAGGAGGTCGCCACTTCCCTCGGTCTTGGCGCAGCGGAAGAGACCGCCGAGACGCTTTTCGAACTGCTCTGATGCCGCCCCGGTTCTGACGATGGCCTAAGCCTGACTCTCAGCGTCCATGGCGGCGAGGTCCCGGAGCAGGTGTCGGGACGCCTGGAAGAACATGAACATCGCGAGGGTCGCCACGGTCGCGGTGATCAGCATCGCATGGCGCAGGTTTTCGCCCCCGGATATGTCCGCCAGCAGGTCGCTCATCAATCCCGTCAGGAAGGGGCCCATCCCCAGGCCGATCATGTTCAGGATGAAGAACAGGACGGCGGATGTCAGGGCGCGCATGCGCGGTGGAACCAGGGCGTGGGACACGGCGATGCTGGGGCCGAGGTAGAGGGAGTTCACGATGCTCACGAAGAACAGCACGATCAGGATGGAGGTGGTGTTGGCGGCGAGCAGGACATAGAAGTAGGGCAGGAACGCGAGCGCACCCCCGACCAGGGGCACCCAGGCGTACCAGCGGCGGTCCCCGGGCACGAGGCGGTCTGCCAGATAGCCCCCGGCGAAGGTGCCCAGGGCGCCGGAGATGCCCGATACCAGGGACAGCACCAATCCCACCTCGCCGATGGACATGCCGTGGTTGCGAATCAGAAACGACGGGAAGAAATTGCCGTTGCCATAGGCCACGAAGGACGTCAGGGCACAGCCCAGGGCGATGTACCAGAATGACCGCCGGCGTCGTAGCAGCGCCAGGGTCTGTTTTACGGAAGGACGCTCCAGGTGCGCCGCGGATGAGTCCCAGCGCCCCCGCAGGGGTTCGCGCACCGTCGCCAGCAACAGCGCGGCGAAGAGGACGCCGGGGATCCCGACGACCATAAAGGCCATGCGCCAGCCGACGACCTCGGCGAGCATTCCGCCGAAGGCGAATCCCAGCAGGATGCCGATGTAGATTCCCGACGAGTAGAAGGACAGGGCGGTGGCGCGCTGATGTGGCGGGAAGTAGTCACTGATCATCGAGTGCGCCGGTGGGCTGCCCCCGGCTTCCCCAAGGCCGACGCCGATGCGGGCCAGCAGGAGCTGCAGATAGGTTTGCACCAGTCCGGACAGCGCCGTCATTCCGCTCCAGACCGTGAGGGACGCCACGACGATATTGCGGCGGTTGGAGCGGTCCGCCCAGAATGCGATGGGAATGCCGGCGGTGACGTAGATGATGGCGAAGGTGAAGCCGCTGAGCAGTCCCAGCTGGGCGTCGGACAGCGCCATATCGTTCTTGATCGGCTCCTGCAGGATAACCAGGATCTGCCGGTCAATAAAATTGAAGGCATAGACGATGGTCAGCATCACCAGCACGAAGCGTTTGTAGCTGGCGGAATAGTCGTCGCTGGGGGGCGATGCGGAATCAGGGGTTGCGCCGGGCGTTGGCTGCACGGGTGTCATCCTTATTCTTGGAAAAGTCAGGGAGCCTGAAGGGCCCTCCCGAATCCCTTGCGTGGAGGCTGCCGGGCGGGACACCTTGCCAGAAAATCGGGTGCCGGGGGAAGGCCTGCGCTGGTAGTGGCGAAGGCCATTGGCTAGACTGCGCGCTTTTCTCAGGCGGCGGAACCATGGCGAAGTTTTCCCATCTTGATGCTGACGGTCAGGCGCGCATGGTCGATGTGGGCGAGAAACCCGTGACGGCGCGGCGCGCCATCGCCGGTGCCGAGGTCATCATGGCGCCTGGCACCCTCGATGCCATCCGGGAGTCGGACCTGGCGAAGGGCGATGTGCTGGCGGTGGCCCGCATCGCGGCTATCCAGGCGGCCAAGCGCTGCGACGAGCTGATCCCCCTGTGCCACAGCCTGCCCCTGGACGAGGTGTCCGTCGACTTTGAGCTCGACGGCGACCTGCCGGGCGTGCGCATTCGCTGCGCGGCGTCGGTGCACAGTCGCACCGGGGTGGAGATGGAGGCCCTGACCGCCGCGTCCGTGGCCGCCCTGACCATCTATGACATGTGCAAGGCCGTGGACCGATCCATGGTGATCTCCGGCGTTTGTCTCCTGCGTAAGGAAGGGGGACGATCCGGCGTCTGGGATCGAGAGGAGACCGACTCGTGAAAGTGATGGTGTTTGCCCAACTGCGGGAGCTCCTTGGCGCTCCAGCTCTGGAATTGCCCGACGCCGACTGCCCGGCGGATGTGGCGGCGCTGCGCACGCTCCTCGCCCAGCGCGTCGGCGGTGAGTTTGCCGAAGCCCTGGGGGACCCCAATGTGTTCTGTGCCATCGACCAGCAGGTGGTGGACGAGAGCCACGCCCTGCATCCCGACCAGGAAATCGCCTTCTTTCCTCCGATGACCGGAGGCTGAGCATGTCCAGGGTGACGATTCTGTCCACGCCGCTGGATCCGTCTCATTTGCTGGCGGCCTTTCCCCGCAATGCCGACGACACCGGTGCCGTGGCGAGCTTCTGCGGCTATGTGCGGGGCCAGGGGATTTCGGCGCTCGCGCTGGAGCACTATCCCGGCATGACCGAGGCGAGTATCGAACGCACCATCGACAGTGCCGCCCGGCGCTGGCCCCTGCAACACGCCCAGGTGGTGCACCGCGTGGGCGAACTGCTGCCGGGCGACCCCATCGTCTGGGTAGGGGTGGCATCCAGTCATCGCTCGGCGGCCTTCAGCGCCTGTGAGTTCATCATGG
>CAXBBA010000055.1:0-8544 GCA_963973805.1 uncultured Halieaceae bacterium
GGTACACCAGCGTGGCGCCAAAGCGGGAATTGCGCTGCAGATCACTGTTCTCCTCACCGCCCACCCGGGTTCGCCCACCGGTGTAGAAGTTCGCGTCCAGCGCCGCCCAGAATCCGGGGCGAAAACGCTTCACCAGGTGAAGCTGAAACGCCAGCACCGGATCCTGTTTGCGGGTGTCCCCCAGGAAGTCGTCGTTGTCCTGAAAAATCCAGGCCGCGACCTCCCCTTCGAGCATCCATGCTGAACCCAGGGGAAGGATTCCCCCCAGCGCCGGTTTCACCGCCCAGCGATTGCCCCCCAGATTGATCACCCGGTCTGGATCATAGGCTCCCGTGGGTGCAGAAACCGTCACACTCGCGCCGATGATGGGCCTGGGATTCTGCCGCAGCTCGCCAAAAGCCTGGCGTTCCATGGCCGGGGCCCCCGCAAGGTTGATGGCAAAACGGCCCACCGTATCGAGGGCACCAACAGTGCGCCGCTCGAAGGGCTCCCCCCGCAGCAACCCCTGGGTGTCGCCATCGGCCCAGGCCTGGGCGACGGAGACCGTCGCCGTGCGACCCAGCACCCCCAGGGTGCGCTGGTAGCTGACCTGCCCATAGTCGATGGACGAGTCCACGCCCACAACGGGCAGGGACTGGTCTACGACGATGTCACCGCTGCTGTGCTGATACCCCAACACCAGCACATTGGTCCCCACGGGACTTGGCCAGTAGGCCCGGGGCACCAGCTCCTGGGCACCGCATGACGCCGCCGTGATCAACGAGAACAACAATCCCAGGCTCCCGCCCAGCACACTACGCAACATGTCAGATCATCCGCTCCAATAGGCTTCGCCTGAATTCATCGCAGCAGAGGATGCGGCGCCGGTCAAGGTCGATCGAAAATCAAATTTTGCTATATTCCCCACCTCGACCTCACGGTACAGCCAACTCTATTCATGACTTATTGCCTCGCCATTGCGCTGGATGAGGGTCTGGTGTTTTGCTCAGACTCCCGCACGAACGCCGGTCCGGACCGCGTCAGCACCTACAGCAAGATGCATCGCTTTTCGGTGCCCTACGACCGTACGCTGATCATCATGACGGCGGGCAACCTGGCCACAAGCCAGGCCGTGATCGCCCAGATCCAGCGGGATCTCGAAGAAGATACGGAATTCAATATCTTCAATGCCCGCTACGTGAGCGATGTGGCGGATTACGTGGGCGAGCTCAGCCTTTCGGAACAGCGCAAATACGCAAAAAAAGGCGGGCCGAACGCGGGATTCAATGCCAGCGCCAGTTTTATTCTGGGGGGGCAGATCAAGGGACACACTCCCGAGCTCTACATGGTCTATCCCGAAGGCAACCACATTACCGCCTCGGACCTGTATCCCTATCTGCAGATCGGTGAGACCAAGTACGGCAAGCCCATCCTCGATCGCATCGTCCGGCGGGACACCCCCATAGAGACCGCCATGCGCTGCGCGCTGGTGTCCATCGACTCGACCATGCGCTCCAATGCGACGGTCGGCCCGCCCCTGGAGTGCCTGTTCTACCGTAAGGACACGCTGCAACCCCACGAGATCTATTGCAAGCTCGAGGAGCGCCACCCCTACCTGTCGGAGCTGCGCCAGAGCTGGGATGACAATATCCGCCTGGCCTTCGACAACCTGCCGTCCCTCAGTTCAGTGTTCGCAGACGACGAATCGCTACCTCAATAAAGTCCAGCTTATCGGCGACGGACTCGTTGACCACAAAGGGGTACGCATCGCCGCGGCCAACGCTGCGGTTCAGTTCGTTAAGCATCAGGCTGATGCGGGACCAGGCGCGGAGGCGTTCCGCCATGGACATCACCGCCGGCTGCTTGCCCAGCAGCTTATGGGCCCAGGCCGTTTCCAGCGCATCGTAGATATGCAGGTAATGCCCCCAGCATTCCGCCCAGTCCTCGGCGGGGTGGGCGCTGGCATAGGCGCTGATGTAGCGCTGCCGCCAGTCCAGAGGCGGGCCATTGGCGTAATGCCGGTCCAGTGCGCCACGATAATCTTCGCGCTCGTCCCCGAATAGCTGGCGGAATTCCCGCAGCATCTCGTCGTCGGGAGCCAGCAGAGACCAGTAGTAATGCCCCGATTCGTGACGCAGATGCCCCAGAACTGTGCGATAGCTCTCATGCATCTCCTCCCGCGCGGTCTCCCGGGCGACGTCGTCGGCTTCCAGGGCGTTGACCGTGATAACCCCCCCGAGGTACCCCGTTGAGACGAAGGTTTCCGGATACTCATCGGTGGGCGGGGAGCCCTCGATAAAGTCCAGGAGCAGGCCGCGCTGGGGGTCACTCCAGCCGTTGATCAGGGGCAGGTTCAGTTGCACCAGCGTGTAGAACAGGCGCTTCTTCGCTCGTTCCAGCACCAGCCAGCGCTGGTGGTTTTCGGGCCGGGACTGGTCGGGAATGGTGCGATTGAACTGGCAGGCCAGGCAGAACACGCTGCCGTCATTGGCCGGGCGAAGCCAGTTACAAACCCCGTAGTCCACCCCGTTGCTGCAGTAGCGAAAGGCATTGCCCAAAAGGTCGTGGTAGACACCACCACCCCAGTCCGCCAGCGTCACCATGTCGTTGCGCAGGGGATCGAAGCCCAGTGAAGACCCACAGTTAATGCAGAAGTCGTTTTCGAAATAGACTGCGGCGCCGCAATCACAGGAAAACTGTCTCATCCGCTGGCGCTCAGAAACCAGGTCTCGTCGATGGCCACGTGGAGATCATTGAATACAACCTGGAGCTCGTCGATGTAGCGGTGCAACGCCGGAGCGTCCACGGCCTCGGCGCTGAAGCCCCGCAAGCGTCGCCGCGCCCGCTCAACGGCGAGCAGCGCTGCCTTGTTATTGCCCAGGGGGCCCAGCTCCTCCCGCAGGCCGCGGACGCAGAAGCGTACGGAGCGCGGAAAGGTCTGCTCCAGGAACACAAAGTCCACCGCAGCATTTTTCTCGACCTGAGGGCCGATGAGGCGGCGATAGGCCCCCAGCGCCGAGAGGGACTTCAGCAGCGTCCCCCAGAGCAGGTGTTCGATACCGTGGGGAGCGCCCTCGCGCTCAAGAAAATCCGATGCGCCCACATCAATGATGCGGGTGGTCATGTCGGCGCGTTCAAGAAACTGCCCGATGCGAATAAAGCGATAGCTGTGGTCACGGCACAGCGTACTGCGCAGCACCCCGTTCACGACCTGAGCGCGGCGGATAACCTCTTCGAGGAAGACCTGGCGATTGCGACGTCCGACGGATTTCTCTGCCGCATCATTAGTGTACAGGTAGAACTCGTTGACCAGCTCCCAGACTTCGTCCGGAAGCACATCGCGGGTGGTACGCACGTTTTCCCGCGCCGCCTGCACGGCGAAGGGAATGCTGCAGGGCGCATCGGACTCCCCGATCAGCAGACGCAGCACGTTCTGCTCGTTGGGCACGCGGAACCACTCTTCAAAGATCGAGTCTGCTTCGAGGATGCGCACCAGGATATCCCAGCCCGGCTGGGCGCCCCGGGGAATATCCAGGATCAGATGGTTGTAGGCGGACACCAGGCGCGCGGTGTTCTCCGCCCGTTCGATATAGCGCCCCATCCAGTAAACGCGCTGGGCGACGCGAGATAGCATGGTCACAGGCGTCCCTCCACAATCCAGGTGTCCTTGCTGCCCCCACCCTGGGATGAGTTCACCACCAGGGAACCTTCCACCATGGCAACGCGAGTCAGTCCTCCGGGGGTCACCCAGGTTTCGCGGCTCTGCAGAATAAACGGTCGCAGATCCAGGTGCCGGGGCTGGATGTCGTCCCCGATGAAGGTGGGCGCCGTAGAGAGAGCCAGGGTCGGCTGGGCGATATAATTGCGCGGATTCTTTTCGATGAGCTTCGCAAATTTCCTATGCGTTGCCTCGTCCGCATGGGGCCCCACCATAAGACCGTAGCCACCGGACTCGTTCGCGGGCTTCACCACCAGGTCCGCGATATTCTCGAGCACGTAATCCCGGTCCTTCTCGCGCATGCAGAGATAGGTCGGTACGCTGCGGATGAGGGGCTTCTCGTTCAGGTAATAGCGGATCATGTCCGGCACGAAGGCGTAGATCACCTTGTCGTCCGCCACCCCCGAACCGGGGGCATTGGCGATGGCCACGTTGCCGGCGCGCCAGGCCCGCATAAGCCCCGCGACGCCGAGCACCGAGTCCTCGCGAAACGCCTCGGGGTCCATGAAGTCCTCGTCGATGCGGCGGTAGATCACATCCACGCGCAGGGGGCCGTCCACGGTCTTCATGTGCACGCAGCTATCGTCATCGACGAAGAGATCCGCCCCCTCCACCAGTTCCGCGCCCATCCCCTGGGCAAGGAAGGCGTGCTCGAAGTAGGCCGAATTGTAGATTCCCGGTGTCAGCACCACGATCACGGGGCGCTTTCTGTCCCGGGGCGAGAGCGCCGCAAGAGCCTGATAGAGGCGCGAGGGATAGTCGTCCACCGGCTGGATGCTGTAGTTTTCGAAGATCTCCCGCAATACACGCTTGGTAATCTCGCGGTTCTCAACCATGTAGGACACGCCGGAAGGTACGCGCAGATTGTCCTCAAGGACATAGAAGTGCCCGTCGCCACCGCGGATGAGGTCCGAGCCGCAAATGTGCGCCCATACCCCGTAGGGCGGTTTGACGCCCATGCACTGCTGTTTGAAATTGCTGGACTCGAGAACGGTCTCGGCAGGCACCACACCGTCGGCGAAGATCCGCTGCTCGTTGTAGACGTCGTTGATGAACAGGTTCAGGGCCCGGCTGCGCTGCTCAAGGCCCCGCCGTACCTCCTCCCACTCCTTTGCCGTGATGACCCGGGGAATGAGATCGAAGGGCCACGCTCGATCGATATTGCCCGCCTCGCTGTATACCGTGAAGGAAATCCCCATCTCGCGAATGGCCATCTCCGCGGCGGCACGCCGGGCATCGAGATCGTCCGGGGCCATCTCGCGCAGTAGCTTCACCGCCGGTCGCGCAACCTGGCGCGGCGACCCCTTGGCCGTTATCAGTTCGTCGTAGTACTCACCTGCACTGTAGCGCTTCCAGCTTTGTTCCATGGCAAAACCCCGTGTTGATCCCGACGCACCCGGCGGCCGGTGACGGAAAAACCGTAAAACCCGTCGGGAGTGTAGCAAGGACTGTGCCCGGTTCTAACAGAAGATACTGGACCTGAGCGATCAAGTGCTAAAGAATCCTGTCTGACTTACGCCGGATCAATAACAAGAGGCAAACCGCCATGACCGAAACCCACTACCGCGCCTGCCACCTCTGCGAGGCCATCTGCGGAGTTGTCATCGAAACCCGCGGCGACGAGATCCTTTCCATCAAGGGCGATCCCGATGATCCCCTGTCCCGCGGCCACATCTGCCCCAAGGCGGTAGCGTTGAAGGATATCCACGAAGACCCGGATCGCCTGCGCTACCCCGTCAAACGAATCGACAATGATGATGGCAGCGTGTCCTGGGAGCAGATCAGCTGGTCCGAGGCCCTGGACAGTACCGCCGACGCACTGGTGAAAGCCCGCAACACCTACGGCGTGGACTCCATCGGCGTCTACCTGGGCAACCCATCGGTGCACAACTATGGAATGCTCACGCACCAGAACCACCTGTTTCGCTGGCTGCGCTCGAAGAATCGCTTCTCTGCCACGTCCGTGGACCAGCTGCCCCACCATCTGGTCTCGCTGTGGCTCTTCGGGCACAAATCCCTGTTCCCGATCCCCGATATCGATCGCAGCGACTACTTCCTCATGCTCGGGGCGAATCCCCTGGCGAGCAACGGCAGCATCTGGACCGTGCCCGACGTCAAGAAGCGCATCAAGGACTTGCAAGCCCGCGGCGGCAAGCTCCTCGTCGTCGACCCCCGGCGCACGGAAACGGCGGCGATCGCCGACGAACACCTGCCCGTGGTGCCCGGCAGCGACGCGCTGTTCCTCGCTGCGCTGCTCAACACACTGTTTGCCGAGGACCTGACGGATCCCGCGCACCTGAAGGGTTTTGTCACGGGGCTGGACGAGGTCGCCGCCGCCGTCGCTCCCTTCACGCCGGAACACGCAGCGGTACACACGGGCATTGATGCTCAGACGACGCGGCGCATCGCCCGGGAATTTGCCGCAGCGGGCGCCGCGATCTGCTACGGCCGCATGGGAGTCTCGACGCAGCGCTTCGGCGCCCTGTGCCAGTGGCTGATCCAACTCATCAACATCGCCACGGGCAACCTTGATCGCGAGGGTGGCAGCCTCTTCACCCTGCCTGCGGTGGATCAGGTGCCGCGCACGGGCCCCGGCGGTTTCGACCGGCACCGTAGTCGCGTGCGCAATCTGCCGGAATTCGACCGGGAGCTGCCCGCGGCGGCCATGGCCGAGGAGATCACCACGCCCGGAGAAGGCCAGATCCGGGTGCTGTTCACCGGCGCCGGCAACCCCGTGCTCTCGACCCCGGATGGTGCCGCGCTGGACAAGGCGCTCCCCCAGCTGGAGTTCATGGTGTCCCTGGACCCCTACATCAATGAAACCACGCGCCACGCCCACATCATTCTGCCCCCCACCTCCCCCCTGGAGCACGACCACTACGACATCGCCTTCCACATCAACGCCGTGCGTAACACCGCCCGCTACAGCGAAGCGGTGTTTGCGCCCGCCGCCGACAAGCTCCACGACTGGGAGATCTTCACGGCGCTGGGCGAGCGCGTGGCCCGGGCCCTTGGCGAGGACGCGAAGGACAACATCGCGCCGCAGCAAATGATCGACCTCGGTCTGCAGTTTGGCCCCTACGGCAAGGATACGGAGTACAAGCTCTCGCTCGAGACCCTGCGCGAAAACCCCTCGGGGGTGGATCTGGGACCCCTGAAGCCCATGCTGCCGGAGCGGCTCCTCACCGCCGACAAGCACATCCCCTGCGCCACGCCCCAGGCGATGGCGGACCTGCAGCGCCTGGCCACCACCTTCCGCGGCGACGCCCGGGACCACTCCCTGCGGCTTATCGGCCGGCGCCACGTGCGCTCGAACAACTCCTGGATGCACAACTACCATCGCCTGGTGAAGGGCAAAGCCCGGGACCAGCTGCTGGTGCACCCCGAAGACCTCACGAGTCACGAGCTCACCGACGGAGGCAGAGCCCTTCTTCGCTCCCGCAGCGGCGAGGTCACGGTTACGGTGCAGGCCTCGACGGACATGATGCCCGGCGTCGTCAGCCTGCCCCACGGCTTCGGCCATGACCGCAAGGGCATCCGCATGGAAACCGCGGCAGCCAACGCCGGTGTATCCTGTAACGATGTGACCGACGCCGCGTACCTCGATGAGCTGTCGGGGAATGCCGCCGTCAACGGCGTTCCTGTCACACTGAGCGCCGTACAATAATCGCCGGCCCCGGGTCGGCCCCAAGCCCATCGGTAACATGAGGAGCGAATAATGGATATTTCCACCATCGTATTCTGGGTGGTCCTGCTGGGCCTGGTGTTCTATGTCATCAATATCTACAACACCCTGGTCAGCCTGAAGAACCGCTTCGAGAATGCCTTCGCGCAGATAGAGGTGCAGCTCAAGCGGCGCTACGACCTGATCCCCAACCTGGTAGAAACCGCCAAGGCCTACATGGCCCACGAGCGCGAGACCCTCGAGGCTGTGGTGACCGCGCGGAACGAAGCGGCGGCGGTGCTCAAGGCCCTGGGTGATGGCGGCGGTGCCAGCATGGCGGCCCTCGCCAGCGCCGAGAACAACCTCCAGGGCGCGCTGGGCAAGCTCAACGTCACCATGGAAGCCTACCCGGACCTCAAGGCCAGCGAGAACATGCAGCAACTCTCCGAGGAGCTGACCACCACCGAGAATCGCGTCGCCTTCGCCCGCCAGGGCTACAACGATGCGGTGATGGCCTATAACACCTATCGCCAGAGCTTCCCGCCGGTGGCGCTCGCGGGCACCTTCGGGCACCCCACGGATGCGGAACTGCTGGAGTTTGACGACTCCGCGCAGATCCAGGCCGCTCCGAAGGTCAGTTTCTAAGGTCAGGCAGGCGGCCTGCGGCCGTGGACTTCTTCAGCCAGCAGGAACGGGCGCGTCGCAACACGCGCTACCTCGTCGTGCTCTTTGCCCTCGCGACGCTCCTCATCATCGTGCTCGTGAACGTGCTGGTGACCGCACTGGTGTGGTTCACCGGCGACTACAACCTGTACGTGGGGGGCAGCGGCTGGGATGGCTATCTGCGAGCCTTCAGCTGGGATCGCTCTCTCACCGTGGCCATGGTGGTGGGATCGACGATCGGCCTGGTCTCCATGGTGCGCTGGATGCAGCTTTCCTCCGGCGGTAAAACCGTCGCCCAGAGCCTGGGCGGGCGGCGCATCAAGGGCTTCAGCGATGACCCCTACGAACAGCGTTGCCTGAACGTGGTGGAAGAGCTGGCCCTCGCCGCGAACATGCCCGTCCCCGCCCTGTACGTGTTGCCCAGCGAGCGCGGGATCAACGCCTTCGCCGCCGGTCAGGGCACAGCGGACGCCGTCGTGGCCGTGACCCGGGGCACGCTGCTGCAGCTCAACCGCGAAGA
>CAXBBA010000056.1:0-8515 GCA_963973805.1 uncultured Halieaceae bacterium
GCCAGTCGCCGGGCGCGGGCAGGCGCCCGTGCTGCATGTGATATTCCAGATCGAAATACTCGTCCTCGACCCAGTAGGGATAGTCGATTTCGAGGGGCAGGTGCAGCAGGCGCCGGAAGAACAGCGGGTTGTAGGCCAGGCGCTCGCGAAAATGGGCAATGATGTCGGTGTAGCGCACGGGGCCGCCACCGGGCACCGTCGACGGGTCGTACACGCAAACGCTGGTCACGTGGGCCAGGTTGTGCTCCGTCTCGGCGTAGATAAATTGGGCATCCTGGGGACTGAGCTGATGCATGGTTGGTACTCCTTGCGATGGGCTACCCGGGGGTCAGGGTAGCGCGGCGGCGCGCACTCGCTCCAGGCGACGCTGGAGCTGGCGGAAGGTCTGGGCAATCTGCAGACGCTGCTCGCCCAGGTCCCCGCGCTGCGCCGGGTCCTCGGGCACGGCCACCAGGCCCAGGTTGTCCAGCAGGCGATAGCCGTTCGCGAACAGCAGCTTGCCGATGGAAGCCTCGGAGCTGATGCGCCGCTGCAGATAGGCCTGGCGCCCGTAGGCCAGGCACTGCTGCACAAACTCTTTCTGCTCCGGCACTTCGTCGCCGGCCTGGCGGGCCAGCACGTCGGCGGCGACGCGGTAGGCCTCCACAAAGGGCAGCAGCACACCGTGGGCCATGCGCGGGCGCATGCGGTCGAACAGCTCCTGCGCCGCCCCGGGGGCGTACAGGCCCGACTCCCAGCCGGGCTGGTAGCGCTCCAGCTCGGCACTCATGTCGCGGCGGAACTCGTCCCGGGGCGCATAGAAGAACTCGAACTTGAAGAAGTCCCGCAGGCGCTCCGCCTCGTCCCAGAACGCGTCGGGACCCGTCGCCTTCTGCTGCTCCATGTGCAGCAGGGACAGCTCGGCGATGGCCTTGTTCAGGAAGAAGTGGATCACGGTGTTGCGGTAGTAGCTGGCGACGCCGTGCTGCTCCGCGGCGATGGTGTAGACCCGTTCGGGGCCATCGTCGTAGCGGGTCAGCAGGCCGCTGTCGATCATCTTCTGCGTGAGGCTCTCGATCTGTTCCTCGTCCCGCTCATCGATATTGCGCGTCAGCGCAATGCCCCGCTCGTGGGCCCAGTCCCGCAGCGCATTTACCTCGGTGGTGAGCTCATCCGCCGTGAGGGCCCGGGGCGCCGCACCGAGCAGCACCATGCACAGGAGCGACGGCAGCGTGATGGGGGTGACGCGGTTGACCTCCACACCCACGGCAAAGGCCACGCGCTGCACCTCCCGGGGATCGTCCGGCGAGGGCGTCTTCTCGAGGATGACGGGCTCGCCGAAGTCAAAGTAGATCTTGCCCATGGGCTGGCGCAGGCCGCGCAGGTAGCCGATGAACCAGCTCAGGCTCTCGGGTCGCTTGGTGGCGCCCGCCTCCTCCACCGCGTAGTCCTTCACGTCGCCGATCATGTCGTAGCTGATCGAGACGGGGATGATGTGCAGGTTCTCGGCGCCGGTCGCGTGCGCCGAGTCCATCACGTACTTGAGCAGGCCGTAGCGCGGCGGCATGAGCTTGCCGACGCGGGAGCGCGTGCCCTCGAAGGCCCAGGACAGGGGAAAACGCTTTTCCATGAGGTAGCCGATGTACTGGCGCAGCACGGTCTTGTACAGGGGATCGTTCTGGAAGCTGCGGCGAATGAAGATCGCCCCGGCGCGGCGGGCGAGAAAACCCAGTCCCGCAAAAGCCATGTTCACGCCGCCCAGGATATGCGGCGCGGGAAAATCGTGGTCCGCACAAACGGAGTTCACCGCAAAGCCGTCCACGTGGGTCTTGTGGGTCCACAGCAGCGCCGTGGGATATTCCCGGGACCACTGGCGCACCCGCTCCAGACCCTTCTGGTCGATCACGACTTCGCCGTCGTAGCCGAGGTTGATGATCCAGTGATTGAGCTGCGCCATCACGTCCAGCCAGAACGGCTGGGGCCGCGAGATCAGCTCCCGCATGATGACCTCGGACTCCGCCAGCAGGTCCTCCATGGACCGACCCGTATCGCGGGAGACCTCTTCGAGAGCCTGGCGGAACTTGAAGCTCGCCAGCAGGTTGATCGCGACGCGGCGCGGCACCTTGTAGCGACTGCCCTGCAGCCGCCGCTCCGCCACATCCAGGGCCAGGCCCGCCTGTCCGGCGATGAACGCTGCCAGCGCTTCGCTGGTGACCGTATCGCCACGGCGCTGGCGAAAACGCGTCTCGAGCTCCGCGAGCGTCGCGGGCTCCCCCGCCACGCAGACCACGCGCTCGGGGTGCTGGCGAAGAATGCGCCGCGCCCGGGTCGCCTTGGGTCGCCGCGGGTTGCCAAAGAGCAGGTCCCGGGCCCGGGGGCGCGTGCTCTTCTCTTCGAGGGAGCTGCGCCACACCACGCGCAGGGGCAGCACCGCGGTATCGCCGGGCAGCTCCAGCAGGGGCTGAAGTTTTTCCGCCGGGGGGTTTTCCGGGTCCCTTACAATGGGCAGCACGCACTCGTGGACTTCGGATTCGATCGCGTGTTCATGGAGCGCGGCGCGCAGGTAGCGCTCCAGCTCCTGCTGCTCCACACTGTGGGCAACGTCTAGAATGACGATGACCCGTTCACTGGCCTTAATGCGTTGCCAGGGCTGTGTTGTCATTTTTTGGCCCTAGACGGCTATCTATGTCGCCGCCGAACATTTCGCTGAAAAGCACTGCATTGCAGCGATCATAACAGTCCGGCGCGCAGGGTGTGCCACTGCCGCAGGACACAGATCAAAAAATTATCGAAGGACGCAAAACCCGACCGTGACCAACCCCTCCCGTGACCAGCGCCGCATGGGACTCACCATGCAGATACTCTTCTGGGTCGCCCTGCTGGCCCTGCTGTCCGTGTATTTCAGCGACCTGCTGGAGCGCCAGCGCAACCCCAATCGCGACGTGGCTTCGCAGGTGACCGAAGCGGGCGTGCGCGAGGTGCAACTCAAGCGCAACCGCCAGGGTCACTACGTCACCAACGGCAGCATCAACGGCGAGCCCGTGGTCTTCCTCCTCGACACGGGAGCCACCGGCGTCGCCATTCCCTCGGCGATCGCCGAGCGCCTGTCCCTCCCCCGGGGGCGCGGCATCATCACCAACACGGCCAATGGCCGCAGCCAGAGCTATCAGACGCGCCTGGGGGAAGTGGGCATCGGAGACATCCGCCTGCGCAACGTCGACGCCGCCATCGCCCCCGGCCTGCACATGAACGAAGTGCTCCTGGGCATGAGCTTTCTCAAGCACATCGAATTCACCCAGCGGGGCAACGTGCTGACGCTGCGCCAGTACCCCTGAGGGCGGCGCGCCAGGTAATCGCGACGATGGATTCCCCGACACGATGACACCGGACAAGGGCGACCTGATCTACCGCTGCGGCGGTGCAACGCTAGACGCGGCGCCGCGCTGCCCGGGGGTGTACCGCTTCTTCAGCGAAGACGACGTGTTGCTGTACGTCGGCAAGAGCGTGGATATCGCGACGCGCCTGAACAGCCACCTCGCCGGCGCCCGGGAACCGGGTCGCCAGCAGCAGATGATGAGCAACCTGTATCGCGTGGAATGCGAACTCACGGCGGGCGACGTGGGCGCCCAGCTGCTGGAGAACGCGGCGATCAAGAACGAGAACCCGCTGTACAACCGCCGCCAGCGTCGCCACCGCAAACTCTGGACCCAGCGCCTGGCAGAGGACGTGGAGGGGTTCCTGCAGGTGCAGCCCAGCGACTTCTGCCCCGGCGGAGAACGCCACGAAGCCGTGTACGGCCTGTTCCGCTCCCAGCGCCACCTGCGGGACAGCCTGCGCAGCCTGGCCCGGGATCAGGGCCTGTGCCTGCGCATGCTGGGACAGGAGAAAGGCAGGGGGCCGTGCTTTGCGCAGCAGATCGGGCGCTGCCGCGGGGCCTGCGCGGGCGAGGAAACCGCCGACGCCCACAACGAGCGCCTTATTGCCGCCCTGGAGCGCCAGCGCATCGCCGCCTGGCCCTTCGAGGGCGCGGTGCTGCTGGAGGAACTCCGCGACAGCGAGGCCCATGCGCTGCAGCCCCGGCGCCAGTATCACGTGCTGCACCACTGGTCCTATCTGGGCACCTTTGCCCGCCGGGATCAGGCGCGCCGCGCCGCGGGGACCCGGGACCTGGCCTTCGATCGCGACGCCTATCGCATCGCCTACCGGGCGCTGCGCGGCACCAACTGCCAGCTGCAGGATGCGCTGAGCGGCGAGACCCTCACGAGTCCCTTCGGCGCCGCGACCTAATCCTCCCGGAACAGGTCGCCGGAACCGGTCGCCGTGTGGTCCCGGTAACAGGGGCCGCAGACGGGGCGGTAGCGCTCGTCGGCGCCCAGCTCGATCTGAGGTCCGTCGACCACGGCACCGCCGGCGGATATGCGCAGATTGAACACGGCCTTGCGATTGCAGAAGTGGCACACGGTCTTCACTTCTTCGATGGCGTCCGCCACCTCCAGAAGCCGGGCCGAGCCCGAGAACGCCCGGGTGCGAAAATCCGTGCGCAGGCCGTAGCAGATCACGGGAATATCCAGATCCCAGGTGACCTCGCGGAGCTGGTCCACCACGGCGCCGGACAGGAACTGGGCCTCGTCCACCAGGATGCAGGCGGCACCCGCCAGCACCCGGCGGTCCAGTAGCGAATCCTCATCGACGAGAATATCGGCATCGCGGCGGATACCGACGCGGCTGGCCACGGTCTGGGCACCGAAGCGCTCGTCCAGGCGCGGCCGGATCACCACGATGCGCTCGCCTTTCTGCTCGTAGTTGTGCGCCACCGCGAGCAGGTTCAGGCTCTTGCCGCTGCTCATGGTGCCGTGGCGAAAATACAGTTTAGCCATGCCTCGTCCCGGGCCCTAAAACCGCGAGCATACTCCGATGCCGGGGCAAAACCTCAGTAGGCGCCCCGGGCGAAGAGAACGGCGGGGACGGTCATCAGCAATATCTTTATGTCCAGCCAAAGTGAGCGCTCACTAATATATTGCAGGTCCAGCGCCACCTGCTGCTCGAAGGGGATGTCGCTGCGGCCCGTGACCTGCCAGATGCAGGTGATGCCGGGCTTCACGGACAGGCGCTTGCGCTGCTCGGCACCGTACACGGCAACCTCGGCGGGCACCGGCGGACGGGGGCCGACCAGGGCCATATCACCGGTGAACACGTTCCACAGCTGGGGCAGTTCGTCGATCGACGCCTTGCGTATAAAACGCCCCACCCGGGTGATGCGCGGGTCCCGCTTCATCTTGAAGGTCGTTCCGCCTTCCATTTCGTTGTCGTCCATCAGGGCGTTCTTGCGCACCTCGGCATCCATATACATGGAGCGGAACTTCCAACAGCGGAAGGGGCGGCCGCGGCGGCCGATGCGCACTTGGGAGAACAGCACGGGTCCGGGCGAGTCGAGGCGAATCCACAGCGTCACGAGCGCGAACAGCGGCAGCAGCAGCACCAGGCCCGTAAAGGAAGCCACGAGATCAATGCTGCGGGTGGCCATGGGGTAAAGACCGCGACGCGCGTCGTCGAGCCAGCCGGTGTAGCTCTTTGCGAGAAGGCCGGCGCCGTCGGTGACCGCGTCAGATTGCCAGGTCAGGGGGTACATCGGTGTCACTCCAAAATCGTAATTACCGTGTACAAGTGCAACGCCTGTGCCAATCCGGCTATAAACTTTATAACTTGCTGTTTTTAATGGACTTTATAGCTTATCTCGCGATTTTCCCGTCGACGACCCTGCGGGCGGCCCCTGCGACAAAGAATTGCATTTTGCAACGCAAACTCATCATGAGTCGCAATCTGCAACACCCACATTGCAGGGCCGGGCCACCCGAATAAAGTCTATCTTATTGTTTTTTAATGACTTTACCGAAACATACGAGGGCTGGCACACGCCCTGCACCTGTTCCCGCGACATCAACGCAATCAACTATCGGAATTCCCCATGTCAAGCGCCAAGGATCAAACCTGCATCGTCACCTGCTCCTACGGGCCGGACCTGCGCCGCTGCGAGCGCCTCTGCTACTCGGTGGATCGCTGGGTAAGTGGCAACATCGCCCACGTGCTGATCGTACCCGCCCGGGACCGGGCCGCATTCCGCCACCTGGAGACCGCCCGACGCTCCGTGCTGGCGGTGGAAGACGTGGTACCCGGCCGCTTCTGGCAGGCGCCCTTCAGCCAGCGCTGGTGGCTGGACAGCGCGGGATGGCCGGTGCGCGGCTGGGTCATGCAGCAGGTCACCAAGCTGTCGGCCAACTTCGCAACCCGCGCCGACAACATCGTATTCGCCGACTCGGACATCCAGTTCATTCGCCCGTTCTACGGCGCCAACGTGCTCCGCGACGGCGCCCTGCGCCTGCACCGCATCCCCGGCGCCAAGGCCGATGGCGAACACCTGCGCTGGCATCACCGCGCCGCCGAACTGCTGGGCGAAACTCCGCGCTACTTCGGCGCGGACTACATCGGCCAGCTCATCACCTGGCGCCGCGATCACCTCGAAGGCCTGCAGGCGCACCTCGAAGCCGTCAGCGGCAAGCCCTGGTATCGCGGCGTCGCCCGCTCCCTGCGCGTGTCCGAATACATTCTCTACGGCGCCTATGTGGATGCCGTGGTCGGCCCGCACCGGCAACAGCACTACGCCGACGAGGGCGATCTGTGTCACTGCTGCTGGTTCCGCCACGAGGTGGACGACCTGGCTTCCGGCCACACCCCCCTGAACACGGCTGCCGTCGCCGTACTGCTGCAATCAAATCTTGGCCTGAGCGACGGCGAGGAAAACACCATCCTGCAACGCATCGCTCCCGCCGCCCCCCGAATCATGGAGACCGTACCCGCATGAAAAAGCTACTGTTTATCACGCCCGAACTGCCCTACCCGCCCCAGAGCGGCGGCAAGGTAAAAAGCCTCAAGCTCCTCGACGCGCTGTCGGAGCGCTACCAGGTGACCCTGGTGTCGCCCCTGAAAGCCGAGGACGCCCTGCACCGCGAGGAGTTTGTCGCACGCTCCCCCTGCACCGAACATATCCACCGCAAGGTGGACGTGGCGCGCTCCGCCCGGTCCCTGGCCACCAGCTACCTCAAGGGCACGCCCCTGAACGTGCATCGCAGCTACGATGAGAAGCTCGCCGCCCAGGTGCGCCGCCTCGCCCCGTCCCACGACGTGGTGTTTCTGGATCACTACGAGGTGGCGGCCTACCTGCCCCGGGACTACCGCGGCACCGTGGTCTACCATGCCCACAACGCCTACCACCAGCTCTGGGACCGCTATGCCCGCCTGCCCGGCAACCTCGCCTACCGCGCCGCCGCCTTCATCGAAGCACGGCGCGTGCGACGCACGGAGCTGAGCATCGCCAATCGCGCCGACCTGGTGTTTGCGGCGCCCAACGACGGCGAGAGCCTGATCAATGGCGGCGTGAATCCCGCGCGCATTGCCCGCACCTACCACCTGGGTGACGACAGTCAGCTGGAGCTGCCTCCCCTGGAGTTCTCACGCACGCGCAAGGAACTCATGTACGTCGGCTTCCTCGGCTGGGAGGCCAACGTTGTGGGCCTGCTGTGGTTCATCGAAAACGTGTGGCCCAGCCTGCTCGAAGCCCATCCGGATCTGCGCTTTCGCATCGTGGGCAAGAACCCCGACGAGCGCCTGACCAACCTGGCGGCGATCTACCCGGGCATCGAGCTGACGGGCTTTGTCGAAAAGCTCGAAGACATCTACCGCCACGCCCGCGTATCCGTGGCCCCGCTGCTGTTTGGCAGCGGCATGAAGGTCAAGGTACTCGACGCCATGGCCCGGGGCATCCCCACGGTCACGACCCCCGTGGGCGCAGAAGGCATCGACTATGTCGACGGCACGCACCTGGCCGTGGCGACCTCCGCCGAGGCCATGGCCCGGCGCACGCTGGCGCTACTCGAAGACGAAGAGGCCTGGAGCCGCATGAGCGCAGGCTCGCGCCTGCTGATCTCCCGGCGCTACACCTGGTCCGAGCTTTTCTCGAGCATGCACAAACGCCTGGATGAAACCCTGGAACACGCCGCTGCAGAGCCCGGCGAAGCCCCGCTCCCCGAGCTGCAGCATGTCTGACAGCGGCGCAGCCCTCGCCGCGCCGCGCCCACCGCGTATTCCCGCGCGCGTCGCCCGCGGAGCGACCCTCGGCGCCGGCCGCCTCGCAGGCGTCGCCGCGCAGATGGGCGTGCAGATCGCCGTGGGCACCCTCGCGGGTCCCGCGGGCATCGGCACGCTGCAGATACACGTGGCGTGGAGCACGCTCCTGGGCGAAGTGATCGGCGCCGGCGAACCCACCCGCGCCATGCGGGACACCGCGGTCAACGGCCCCCGCTCCGTGCGCGCCAATATGGCCCGCGCCTCCCGGCGCATTCTTGGCTTCGCCACGCTGCCCGCACTCGCCATCGCCGCGCTGTATCTTTCGGGCCGGGCGGATGATCTGGGCATCGCCATGACGATGCTCCTGTCCATCGTGGTCGCCGCCCCCCTGTTTGCGCTGGGGCGCCTGTTCGCG
>CAXBBA010000057.1:0-8418 GCA_963973805.1 uncultured Halieaceae bacterium
AGGTCGAGATCGCCTGGACCGTCGTGCCCTTCTTTATTCTCATCGGTATCGCGATTCCCGCCACCTCCACGCTGCTCGATATCTACGACTTCGACGACGCCGAGATGGACATCCTCGTGACCGGCTACCAGTGGAAGTGGAAGTACGAGTATCTGGCGGAAGACGGCGAGAACGTCAGCTTCTTCAGTAACCTGGCCACCGGGCAGACCGAGATCTACAACGCGGAAGAAAAGGGTGAGCACTATCTGCTGGAAGTGGATGAGCCCGTGGTAATCCCCGTGAACACGAAGGTGCGCTTCCTCGTGACTGCCAATGACGTGATCCACTCCTGGTGGGTACCCGAGCTGGCGGTCAAGAAAGATGCGGTTCCCGGCTTCATCAACGAAACCGCGACCACCGCGCTCGAAGAAGGCGTATATCGCGGTCAGTGTGCCGAGCTCTGCGGCAAGGACCACGGCTTCATGCCCATCGTGGTCAAGGTGGTGAGCAAGGAAGAGTACGCTGACTGGATCGAAGGCAAGCAGGCGGAAGCCGCGCAGGTGCGCGAGCTTATGGCCCAGACCTTCACCATGGATGAGCTGATGGAACGCGGCAAGGCGGTGTACCAGAAGAACTGCCTGGCCTGCCACGGCGCCAATGGCGAGGGTGGTGTGGGCTCGGCGATCGCCGGCTCCGCCGTCGCCACCGGCGAACTTGGTGGCCACCTCAATACCGGCGTGAACGGTGTTCCCGGCACGGCGATGCAGGCCTTCGGCGGTATCATCAACGATGTGGATATGGCGGCGGTGATCACCTATCAGCGCAACGCCTTCGGCAACAACATGGGTGACATGGTTCAGCCCATCGATGTATTCAACTTCAAGAAGGGTTGAGGAGATTAGTAATGGCACACGGACCCGCTAAAGGCATCAGCCGCTGGCTGCTCACCACCAACCACAAGGACATCGGCACGATGTACCTGTGGTTCTCCTTCGCCATGTTCATTCTGGGCGGTGCTTTCGCGATGATTATTCGCGCGGAGCTGTTCCAGCCGGGCATGCAGCTGGTGGAGCCGGCCTTCTTCAACCAGATGACCACGCTCCACGGTCTGGTGATGGTGTTCGGCGCGATCATGCCGTCCTTCGTCGGCCTGGCCAACTGGCTCATTCCGATGATGATCGGCGCGCCGGACATGGCCCTGCCGCGCATGAACAACTGGAGCTTCTGGATTCTGCCTCCGGCGTTCCTGCTGCTGGCCTCCACGCTGTTCATGGAGGGGGGTGCCCCGGCCTTCGGCTGGACCTTCTACGCGCCGCTGTCCACGACCTATGCAGCGCCGTCGGTCACCTTCTTCATCTTCGCAATCCACATCCTGGGTCTGTCTTCCATCATGGGCTCCATCAACATCATCGCCACGGTGATGAACATGCGTGCCCCGGGCATGACCTACATGAAGATGCCCCTGTTCGTGTGGACCTGGCTGATCACCGCCTTCCTGCTGGTGGCGGTTATGCCGGTGTTGGCTGGTGCGGTAACCATGATGCTTATGGATGTGCACTTCGGCACGAGCTTCTTCTCGGCGGCCGGGGGCGGTGATCCCGTCCTGTTCCAGCACATCTTCTGGTTCTTCGGTCACCCCGAGGTTTACATCATCATCCTGCCCGCCTTCGGCGTGGTATCCCAGATCATCCCGGCCTTCAGCCGCAAGCCGCTGTTCGGCTACGACTCCATGGTCTACGCCACTGCGTCGATTGCGTTCCTGTCGTTCATCGTCTGGGCGCACCACATGTACACCGTGGGCATGCCCGTCGCCGGTGAGCTGTTCTTCATGTACGCCACGATGCTGATCGCCGTGCCCACGGGTGTGAAGGTGTTCAACTGGATTACCACCATGTGGCGGGGCTCCCTGTCCTTCGAGACGCCCATGCTGTTCAGCATCGGCTTCCTGGTGCTGTTTACCATTGGCGGATTCACCGGCCTGATGTTGTCCATCGCCCCGGCGGACTTCCAGTATCACGACAGCTACTTCGTGGTCGCGCACTTCCACTACGTGATGGTGGCCGGTGCGGTGTTCTCCATGACCGCGGCGGTGTACTTCTGGCTGCCCAAGTGGTGCGGCAAGATGTACAACGAGACCATGGGTAAAACCCATTTCTGGATCTCGTTCATCGGCTTCAACGTCACCTTCTTCCCGCAGCACTTTGTGGGCCTCGCGGGCATGCCCCGACGCATTCCCGACTACTCCCTGCAGTTTGCGGACTTCAACATGATGTCGTCCATCGGTGCCTTCATCTATGGCGCGTCGCAGATCATGTTCCTGTACAACGTGATTGCAACGATCGTCGCGGGCAAGCCCGTGTCCGAAGAGAAGGTCTGGGATGGCGCGGAAGGCCTGGAGTGGACCGTCGCCACGCCGGCGCCCTACCACACCTTCGACACGCCGCCGAAGATTGATCCGGCGCACGCGCACTCCTGAGTCGGGTTCCTGCCATGATGCGCCTGCACGCCAACCCCGCCATCGACACGGTCATCAAGCTGGTGACCGTAGCGGTGGCGATGTTCGCGTTTGTGTTCGTGGTGATGGTGCCGCTCTACGATGTGCTCTGCGATGCCCTGGGTATCAACGGCAAGACCTCGGGAGAGGCGTACACGGCGGCGCAGGCCGGCGTGGACGAGTCCCGGCAGGTGACGATTCAGTTCGTGGCGATGAACAACGATGGTATGCCCTGGGAGTTTCGTCCCGCGCAGACCATGATGACCGTGAACCCGGGAGCATCCAACGACACCGTGTTCTTTGCGCGCAACCCGATGCCCGATGCGATGGTCGCCCAGGCGATACCCAGCGTGTCACCGGCGCGGGCGGCGGAATATTTTCACAAGACCGAGTGTTTCTGTTTCAACCAGCAGCCGCTGGACGGACGGAGTTCGGCCGATATGCCCCTGCAGTTCATCATTGACCGCGATCTGCCCAGGGATATTTCGACCATAACCCTTTCTTATACCCTGTTTGACGTGACGGCCATGGCCCAGGGAGCCATCGCGGTGCGCTAGCCGCGATCAGCCTAACGCAGCACGCCGTCGGTCAGGGGGACCGGCGGTAACAACCGGAGAAGATTTCAATGACAACCCAAGCCTCCACGGAGCACGAAAAGTACTACGTACCCGAGAGCAGTCCGCTCGCCGTCCTGGCCACCATTGGTCTGGTCCTGAGTATCTTCGGTGCCGCCACCTTCATGAATGACCTGACCTTCGGCGAGCCCGGCGAAGCATCTCCGGCAATTCTGTACACGGGCCTGTTCGTCTTTGCGGCCACGCTGTTCGTGTGGTTCCGCACCACGGTCCGCGAAAACCTCGCGGGCATGGCCAGCGGCCAGCTCAAGAAGTCCTACGTGCTCGGCATGTTCTGGTTCATCTTCTCCGAAGTCATGTTCTTTGCCGCGTTCTTCGGTGCGCTGTTCTACGTACGTAACCTCGCAGGCCCCTGGCTGGGCGGCGAAGGCGAAGGCGGCCGCATGAATGGTCTGCTCTGGGAGGGCTTCCAGTTCGCGTGGCCGATGATGACCACGCCTCAGGAAGCGGTGGGCGGTGCTGCAAGCCAGCTTATCGCCAACAACGGCAGCTTCACCAGCGCTGAAACCAGCATGGCGTTCTCGGACGCCCATCACTGGTATGCCTGGTTGCCCATGTGGAACACGCTTGTGCTGCTGTCGTCTTCGGTGACGGTGCATATGGCGCACACGGGCCTGCTCGGTGGTGACAAGAAGAAGTTCAACCTCTGGCTGGCGATCACCGTCGCGCTGGGCGTGTTGTTCCTCTGCCTGCAGGTGCTGGAATACTACGAGGCCTACGCCCACTTCGGCCTGACCCTGAATTCCGGGATCTACGGTTCCACCTTCTTCATGCTGACGGGATTCCACGGCTTCCACGTGTTCATGGGTATGACCATGCTGGCGATCCAGCTGTATCGCTCCGTCCGCAACGGCCACTTCACCGCTGAGGATCACTTCGGCTTCGAGGCCTCCAGCTGGTACTGGCACTTTGTGGACGTGGTCTGGGTATTCCTGTTCCTGTTCGTCTACATTTTGTAACAGACAGACGTTATTCAGCAGTCTCCACAGCGGCCCCTCCGGGGCCGCTGTCCCATGGGTTGCGGTGTCCCAGCTGCCCTGTCGCCACGCCGTACACAATCAGCCCCATTAATCCCAGCGCCAGACCGAGCCGTACACCCAGTGAATTGAAGGTGCGGCGTTTGGTCACATCGCCCTGATCTACCATAAGGAAGTAAAAACCGCTGAACAGACTGGCAACGAGCATTAGCATGAACAGGACGATGAGGACTTTGAGCATGGAATACATCCGGGGAGGGCAAGACACGCAGTATAGCGAAGTCCGTGGAGCGCCCCTGCAGCTTGATTTCCGTCCCTGGCGAGGCCTGCTGTGACCGCCTTCCGCTGGGAGCTGGAATGGCGCACCACGCTACTGGTCCTGCTGCTCCTGCCGATACTGGTAGCCCTGGGCTTCTGGCAACTCGAGCGCGCCGAGGAAAAAACGCAGATTGCGGCGACCAATGCCGCTCGGGCTGAGGCGCCGCCCCGGTCCCTGGAGAGCCTGGCTCGCCTGGCCCCCGGCGACATGGCCTATGGACGAACCGAAGTGAGTGGTTACTTTCGCCCCGGCGTGGTGATTTTGCTGGATAATCAGATTCGCGATGGTCGCTATGGTGTGGATGTGCTCGGTGTCTTCACGGAGCAGGCCACGGGTATAAGCGCCCTCGTAAATCGTGGTTGGGTCCCTGCAGACCCCGCCCGACGCAGCCTTCCCGAGGTCGAGGTGCCGGCGGAGTTCCTGACGCTAAACGCCACGGTCTATGTGCCGCCGGGGGAACCCTACCTGTTGCGTGACGAGGAGTTTGCCGACCTGGAGTGGCCGCTCCTGGTGCAGCAGCCCAATGGCCGGGCCCTGCGCCTGGCGCTGGAAGCCCAGCTGGGGATTACGCTTTTCCCCCGGGAGCTGCGCCTGGACCCCGACCAGCCGGCGGGATTTCGCCGGGATTGGCCCGTGATCAATGTGTCGCCACAAAAACACCGGGGCTATGCCCTGCAATGGTTTACCATGGCCGCCGCTCTGCTGCTGTTCTTCCTGTTTCGCAGCAGCAATCTGCTGGCGCTGCTGCGCGGCAAGCCCGATGCAGAGAGCTGAGCCCGTGCCCCTCGACCAAGGAGATTCCGGTTAGATGAGTAACAGCCCCGATGCCCCCACGGCGCCCGGGAACGGACGCCTGACCCTGCTGCTGATCGCGGGCATTCCCGTGATCATGATCCTCGCGTCCAGCTGGCTCTGGTACTTCGTGGCGAATGGCAAGCTCGATATCGTCGGCGCCCTCGGCACCTCCAACAGCGGCATGCTGGTGCAGCCGCCCCGCTCCGTGGCCGATGCCGGCTGGGTCAATAGCGCGGGAGAGCGCTTTGAGGTCCACCTGGAGACGCCCCTGTGGGTGATGGTGCTGCCCCAGGCGGGGGGCACTTGCGATGCGCTATGCGAGAACCGCCTGTACGAAGCGCGCCAGATACACGAGTCCCTGGGCAAGGAGCTGGGTCGGGTGGCCCGTATGGTGGTGACGCCGGCGCAGCAGCTGACTCTGGACGTCAGCGCCCTCAGCGATGATCGCCCGGTACCCGAGAGCTTTGGCGCCTATGTGACGAGGGAGCAACGGGGCATGAGTGTCTGGCACAGCGACGCGGCGACCTTTGATGCGCTGTTCCCGGAGCTCGCGGAGGAGCCCCGAACCTGGTACCTCATGGACCCCAATGGCTGGATCATGATGCGCTACGACCCCTCGGTGCACTACAAGGACGTGATTTCGGACCTCAAGTTCCTGATCAAGAACTCCAATGGTTGATTCGACAAGCACAACGGCCGCAGAAACGGCCCGCGCCACCTGGCGCGACTACAAGGAACTGACCAAACCCATGGTCGTGGCGCTGATGATCCTCACATCGGTCATCGGCATGTGCATGGCCGTCCCCGGCTGGGTGCCACTGGATGCACTGATTCTGGGTAACCTGGGCATCGCCCTGTGCGCGGGTGCGGCGGCGGCGGTGAACCATGTGGTGGACCAGCGCATCGACCTGCACATGGCGCGGACGCGAAATCGTCCCCTGGCCCAGGGCCGGGTGAGCAACCGCAATGCGATTCTCTTTGCCGCGGCGCTGGCCATCGCCGGCATGGCGATCCTGCTCATCTGGGTCAACGCGCTCACCGCGTGGCTGACCCTGGCATCGCTGGTGGGGTACGCCTTTGTGTACACGCTGTTCCTGAAGCGGGCCACGCCCCAGAACATCGTGATTGGCGGTCTCGCGGGCGCGGCCCCGCCGCTGCTGGGATGGACCGCCGTTACCGGCGAGATTCACGGCCATGGCCTGCTTCTGGTGCTGATCATCTTCGCCTGGACCCCGCCGCATTTCTGGGCCCTGGCGATTCACCGGCGCGAGGAGTACGCCCTGGTGGACATCCCCATGCTGCCCGTCACGCACGGGGTCCGCTTCACCCAGCTGCATATTCTGCTCTACACGATCCTCATGATCCTGGTTACGCTGCTGCCCTTCGTGACCCGCATGAGTAGCTGGCTTTACCTCGCGGGGGCCGTCGTCCTGGGCCTGCGCTTCCTCTACTGGGCAATCGAGATTCTGCGTGAGAAGAATCCCCACGCGCCCATTCACACCTTCAAGTATTCCATCACCTATCTGATGTTGCTGTTCCTGATCATGTTGGTGGACCATTACCTGCTGCCGATACCGGCCACGTTGCCCGCCTATCCCGGAGTTTCCACGCCGTGAATACCCAAGCCCAGAATCGGGGAATCCGTCTCACCGTCATTGTGGTGCTGGCGTTCATGCTGGTGGTAGTGGGTGGTTTTCTGTACCGCATCGGCCAGCCCCGCCTGATGTCTGACGGCGAGCTCCAGGCCAACGGTCTGTTCCTGATGGACCCGCCCCGGGAGATAGGCGCCTTTGAACTGGTGACACACCGCAACGAGGCCTTTACGCCCGCTTCGCTGCAGGGGCAGTGGACGCTGCTGTTCTTCGGCTTCACCTACTGTCCCGACGTTTGCCCGACCACCATGGCGTTCCTGAACGACTTTGTCGGCGAGCTCGAGGGCACCGAGGCGGAAGACACGCGGGTGGTGATGATCAGCGTGGATCCGGCCCGGGACACGCCCGCTGTGCTCGCGGACTACGTGCCCTTTTTCAATGCGGACTTCACCGGCGTAACCGGTGAATTCCTGGACCTGCACCGCTTTGCCACGGCGCTGAACACGCCGTTTCGCAAGGTGCCGGGCCAGGGTAAGGACTACCAGGTGGACCACAGCGCCAACGTGGTGCTGATCAATCCCCGGGGGCACTACCATGGCTTCTTCAAGGCGCCCCTGGACCTGGCAAAGATGAAGGTCACCTACCGCGCTACCCGCTATATCTGGGAGCATTGATGCCCCCCAACGGAGGACAGGCCATGAGTGAGGCCCCCCTGGTACTCGTCGATGGATCGTCCTACCTGTATCGGGCCTACCATGCCCTGCCGCCCCTCACGAACTCCAAGGGCGCCGCCACCGGCGCCGTGAAGGGCGTGATCAGCATGCTGCGGCGGCTGCAGAAGGATTACCCCGAGAGCACCATCGCGGTGGTCTTCGACGCCAAGGGCAAGACCTTCCGCGATGATATCTATCCCGAGTACAAGGCACAGCGCCCGCCCATGCCGGACGACCTGCGGGAGCAGGTGCAGCCGATCCACGACATCATCCGCGCCATGGGCCTGCCCCTGCTGTGTGAGCCGGGCGTCGAGGCGGACGATGTGATCGGCACCCTGGCGCATCGGGCCAGCGCCCAGGGTCTGTCGGTGGTGGTGTCCACCGGCGACAAGGATCTGGCGCAGCTGGTGAACGAGCGGGTCACGCTGGTAAACACCATGACCGATACGGTGATGGACCCGGAGGGTGTCGTTGCCAAGTTCGGTGTCGGCCCGGAACTGGTGATCGATCTGCTTGCGCTCATGGGCGACAAGGTAGACAACATCCCCGGTGTAGCCGGAGTCGGGGAGAAGACCGCGCTCGGTCTGCTCCAGGGCCTCGGCAGCCTCGATGACATCTACGCCAATCTCGACAAGATCGCGACCCTGAGCTTCCGCGGCGCCAAGACCATGGCGGCGAAGCTCGAGAAGGAGCGCGACAATGCCTATCTGTCCTATCGCCTCGCGACGATCGCGACGGATCTCGAGCTGGAGGAGCAGGTCGGGGACCTCGCCAACGGCGCCGTGGACAGCGACGCGCTGCTCACGCTGTTCCGGGAGCTGGAGTTCAAGGGCTGGATCGATGAGCTCGAGCGCGCTGAAACGGCCGATGGATCGATTCCGGCCGCCGACGAGTTCGAACAGAACTACGACACG
>CAXBBA010000058.1:0-8258 GCA_963973805.1 uncultured Halieaceae bacterium
CCGCCTGGTGGCACTGGGCCACGGCGACAATCGCTTGATGCCCTGATCAGCTGCGACGGCGACGGAACAGGGCCAGACCGGCGGCCATCAGCCCCACGGTACCGGGAGCCGATACGCCCGCAGGCGGATCACCGGCAATCATGTCCTGGTAGCGATCACTGGTCAGCACCAGAGCGTACTGGGTGCCCAGCGCATCCGCACCAGCGGTGCCGATGTTGGCAAAGGTGCGGGCGAGGAGTTCCGCGCCGCGGGAATCCATGGTGTTGCCGCTGCCGCCGTTGCTGGCCACGCGGAAGTCACCGCTGCTGATGTCCCAGGCAAAGTTGCTGTTGCCCACGTCTTCGTAAAGGCTTTCCCAGATGCCGAGCTGGATTGCTCCGCTCATCCAGTTGGCGGTGGGGTTGAGCCAGTTGTAGTTGCTCTGGCCGAAGCCCAGGTCGCTGTAACTTTCGGCGAGGGTGTAGTTCAGGGCGCCAAGGAAGCTCAGAGTGCGGTCAAAGTCGCGTTCCGGATGCTGGTTCTCTGTCAGCGTGTTGGGTCCCGTGTCCGTGAGCTGGTTGACGTCGTAGCTCACGCTCCAGCCGGAGCTGACGCTCTGGTAGAGGTCCACGCAGTACATGTAAACCAGGTCCGCATCTTCATAGAAGATATCAGCGTCGAAGTCGTCGGTGCTCGCAGAGCTGCTGAAGCGGCCCGCATTGGTGACCATGCTGCGCTCGTTGCCCGAGGCATCGGGGTAGTACAGGCGCACCCTGTCGCTACCGGTGTCCTGGAAGATCGGGTTGGCGAACTGGATCTGGGCATCGCCGATGGAGATCAGCTCCGCCTGGGTGGCGCTGCTCAGCAGGCCAGCAGCAGATGCCAGGACGAGGCCACTGATGGGCTTGGCAGAAAAACGCATGGTGTAAAACTCCGAAATTGATTTGCTGCGGAGCTTAGGGAAGGCCATGGGGGGCAGCGAGGAACCGGCGCACAGTTTTCTTCAGCTACCTGACCATCCTATTGGAACTGTGACGGAAGTCGCTTTTTCGCACCGCCGGGCCGCTGCATGGACCGGACTCAGGGGGCGCCGCCGTCCCGGGCACCTTTTAGGTAAAGCGCGGCCTTGGCGCGCTCCCGATCGAGGGCGCTGTTAACTTTCGCGATCACCCTGGCTATGGCCCCGGAGCCGCCCAGCTCGGCCAGCACGGGGTCCCGATCGGTCCACCACTCGCGCCAGCCGTTGTCGAAGGCCGTTTCCATGGCCACAACGGCGCCGTTTTCATCGCCGCGCAAGGCGGCGATGCGTGCAGCCAGGTGGTCGAGGAAACTGTCCACGAGTACGCCGTCCCGGGTGGCGGCCAGCAGCTCATCGCAGCGGCTCAAGTACGCTTCTGCGCGCTCCCCCTGCCCCTGGTTCCGATAGGCCAGCACCAGTTCCATGGCGGGGCTGCACATGGGCATGGCGAAGCGGTCTTCGTCCGAGAAGTCCCCATCGGCCTGAATGAGCAACCGGTCCGCAGCGTCGCCATCTGCACCGAGGTAGCGGTACCAGCCCGCTTCGAACTTCAGCCACGGATCGTCGGGGTCGGCGGCGATGGCAAAGTCCATGGCTTCGTGCACTTCGTCATAGCGGCCCTCGAGAAGCAGTACGTTCATCTCCTCACCCGCCGCCAGCGCCAGGGGGCGGTAGGCGTCGATCATCTCGAGACCGTAGAGCACACCACGATAGGCCTCGCGGTACAGGGGAGTTTCCGGGGACAGGGACATGGCGCGATCCCACTGCTCCAGGCTCAGGGCGAGTTCCCCTTCGCGAAAGGCGGCGTCCGCCAGGCCGCGGTACCCCATGGGGCTGTCTGGCTCAATACGGATGAGCTCATTAAAGGTTTCCTGGGCCCGGGCGAACTCACCGCGCTTCGAATACTCTATGCCCAGGTTGTGCAGGATTGCCGGCGCGGTGGGGTCCAGGCGCGCGGCTTGTTGCAGCGACTCCATGGCCTCATCGTAGCGGTGCAGCTTGTTCAGGCTCAGGTGACGCCAGATATGGGCGTCGACCAGGCTCGGATTGAGGGCGATGGCCTTGTCGTAGTGTTCCAGCGCCCGTTCATGCTGTTGTCCCAGGGCCTCGACGCGGCCGAGGCTGGCGTAGGCTTCGGGCTGCTTGTCATCCAGCAGCAGCGCGCGTTCCACGCTCCGGCGGGCGACCGCTGCGGCGACATCGGCGTCGAGGGTTCCGTAGTTTTCGGACCCTTCCGACAGCTGCCACATGGTCTCTGCTATGCCCACATGGGCGGGCGCATACTCGGGGTCCAGGGCCACGCTCTGCTCGAAAAGTTTGCGCGCAGCTTTCGTGCTCTCTGTGGTGCGATGGCGCAGTTCGGCACGGCCCTTGAGGTAGAAGACGTAGGCGTCGCTGCTGGCGGTGCGAGCCTGTCCGTCTATCTCTTCGGCTTCGACGTAGCGATCCACCAGCAGATTGGTAACGGAGCGAGCGACCTCTTCTTCGAGGCTGAACACATCGTTCAGCGTGCGCGTGAAGCTGTCGCGCCAGAGCACCTCGCCGTCCACGGTGCGAAGCAATTCAAGCTGCAGGCGCAGGCGATTGCCGGACGCGTTCACGCTACCCGTGAGCACGCTCGCTGCGTCCAGGCGCCGTGCTATGTCCACCGGGTCCATGCCCTGGCTCGCCAGACGGAAGGTCGCGGAAGTAGCGGTGGTGCGCACACCGTCGATGCGGGCCAGGGTGCTCGCCAGCTCGGCGGCGATACCTTCGGCGAGGTAGGCCTGGTCCCGGTCGGGGCTGAGGTCACGAAAAGGGACGATGGCGATGGACTCGTCGATCTCGACCGCGCGTATGCCCTCTTCTTCCTTGCGCAACTGGTCACTGATCTGCTCAAAGAGGACGATGCCGGCGCCGCTCGCCGCCATGGCAATGACACCAAGGCCGACCCAGTGCACGAGTCCCAGGGGCTTGTCGGTCCCGTCGCTGCGGCCGGCGCGACGGATCTGGCCATCGGAGTAGTTGAAGAACCAGGACAGGTAGGCGGCGACGGGGAAGCCCGTCACGAGGACAACGCCGACCAGGCTGTTGATCCAGGCCGGAACGGCAAACACAGGACCTGCTACATCGAAGATCTCGATGAGGAGCCAGGCGCCCACGACGTATGCGGTCAGGGTCTGGATGACGCCGCGGCGGCGCAGCTCCGACAGGAAATGGTTGATCATTTCAAACAACGGGTCCCGGATGGGTCCGGGTCATGCTAGCCCGGGAGTCTGGCGGTCACAAGGGGGGACCGGCGGTGTCAGCTTTCTTTACACGGGCGTTCCTTTGTTCGCCTTAAGTTATTGAAATCTATGGTGTGGAACGAAACTTGCTCCGGTTTAGCGAATGCCCGTCTGGAATGCTGTGACCTCCCGTCGCTGATGCCGGGGCAAGCCGGAGACTGTTCGATGATGTCTGGAACCTATGCTGTCCCGTCCTCCTGTCACGGAGGCACCGTCCATCGGTGGCCGACTCTGTTGCTGGTTTCCCTGCTGCTGGTTTGTGCCACGGCGGATGCGCGCCTGATCCGCGGTGGCGGCAGGGGCTCTTCAACGATTATCGGCAGTATGCAGTTCGCCGGTACAACACCATTCCTCGTGCCGGACCCCAACCCTCTGGATAACAGCCAGGCGCCCACCGGCGCCAATGGAACGGAGGACCTGAAGAACGTGGCCGCCTATGGCTATGGTCCCGTCGGATTCCCCATCTCGATCTCCCACGACTGGGGGCGGGACTGCGCGACGGAAACGGAATGTTTCTTCGAGCTGGCGGAGTCCGAGCAACTGAGCTGGCAGGCGAATATCATCGGCCTGCCGGAGGTGAGTTCTGATCCGTATCTTGCCGTCGCCGATTTACTGATTACCTGGACATTCCTCGCCGTCGAGGAGCCTCCCGCCGGGACCTTCTTCACAGGGCCTCCGCCCTCGGAGGTGCTGTTTTCCCATGAGTCCCTGTTTCTGGCCGACGAATTCGGCAACTACGGCGATGGCGTGGGAAGTGCGACGGTGAACCTCGGCGAGGATCTGGGATACCAGCCAGCGCCCGACGAGTTCAGTACCGACGGATGCTACTCCGCCTGGCCGCCGACGCTGGGTCTCGAGCAGATCTACAGCTACGGATCCTGTCGCGAGGTTGGGCTGGACCTGGCCAATGACGACGGCCCCACGGGGGCAGAGCTGGATGACCTGCTCCAGGAGGGGGAGTATCTGGCGTTGCTGGTGTCGGCGCAGTTGATCGCTCCGGCGGATGCGCAGTTCGCCCAGTTCTACGACCCCGCTTTCCCCATCGCGGGTGACGCCACGCTCGCGCTGCAGGCGGGAGAGTCCCTCCCCGGACCTTCCCATCTTCTCGGGGTGTCGGTGCTGGAGTACTACGGCTGTGCAGCGTCGCCGGGCAGTGATTGTGAGACGGTTACGTCCAATTCCGACTTCATGCGAATCAACGTGGTGTCGGACCCGGCCGCGATTGCAGTGACCTCCGTGACTTCTCCCTCTACGCTATGGCTCCTCACCGGGGCCCTGTTTCTGCTGGGTCGCCGGCGCCGCGGCTGAACTTTCCCATCAGTTCTGCACCCTGCACGGCCCCGTTTTCGGGGCCGTTTGCGTTGGGGACAGGGCAGCTCTCGCGGCGCCGCTCTGGCGATTGCCGGTTCCAGACGGCACAATCGCGTTCCTCTATTTGCCCTGGGAGCTCTCCATGACCGACGTCGTAATCGTAGATGCCTGCCGCACCGCCATCGGTGCCTTCGGCGGCAGCCTGGCCTCCGTTGCCGCACCGGACCTCGGCGCCAGCGTGATCACGGGCCTCCTTGATCGCACGGGGCTGGACCCGGCGCTCGTCGACGAGGTCATTCTGGGCCAGGTGCTCACGGGCGGCGCGGGGCAGAATCCCGCCCGCCAGGCAGCGCTGAACGCGGGCCTGCCCGTCACGGTATCGGCCCTGACCATCAACAAGGTCTGTGGCAGCGGGTTGAAGGCGGTGCAGCTGGCTCGCCAGGCGATTCTCGCCGGGGATGCGCAGATAATCATCGCGGGCGGGCAGGAGAACATGAGCGCCGCGCCCCATGTGCTGCCCAATTCCCGCAATGGCGCGAAGATGGGGGACTGGTCCCTGCGCGACTCGATGATCGTGGATGGCCTGACCGACGCCTTTGGCGACTACCACATGGGTATCACCGCCGAGAACATTGCCGAGGACTTCACCATCAGCCGTGAGGACCAGGATGCCTTCGCGGCGGAGTCCCAGGCCCGGGCGGCGCGAGCCCTCGAGAACGAAGTGTTCGCCGACGAGATCGTGCCGGTGGAGGTTCCCCAGCGCAGGGGTGATCCCGTGGTGTTCGCCCGGGACGAGTTCCCCCGCCCCGGCACCACCGCCGAGAGCCTGGGCAAGCTGCGACCCGCTTTCGCCAAAGAGGGTTCCGTGACCGCGGGCAATGCCTCGGGCATCAACGACGGCGCCGCGGCGGTGCTGGTGATGAGCGCCGCGAAGGCCAGGGAGCTGGGCCTGGAACCCCTGGCGACGATCGCCGCCTGTGCCAGCGCCGGCGTGGAGCCGCGGGTGATGGGGACCGGCCCCATTCCCGCCACCCGTCGCGTGCTCGAGCGTGCCGGCTGGGCAGTGGAGGACCTGGATCTGGTGGAGGCCAACGAAGCCTTCGCCGCCCAGGCCCTGGCGGTCAATCAAAACCTGGGCTGGGATCCCGCGAAGGTGAACGTGAACGGCGGCGCCATCGCCCTGGGTCACCCCATCGGTGCTTCCGGTGCCCGCGTGCTGGTGAGCCTGCTGCACGAAATGAAGCGTCGCGATGCGCGGCGCGGCCTGGCGACGCTGTGCATCGGTGGCGGCCTCGGTGTCGCCCTGGCGGCGGAGCGCGCCTAGGGTCCCGGCCTGCTCGCGCCCCGGGGAACGCGACGAAAGTCGAGGGTACAGCTCGGGCGAAATTCCTTTTATGCTGGGTGAAGCGGCAAAGCTAGGGTCCCTCTCGATGGGCGCCTAGTTCCTGTGATGATCTAACAGCAATAACAGCTAGCAAAGGTGAACCTGATGACGTACGCACAACCCGGCGAAGAGGGGTCGGTAGTCTCCTTTAAATCTCGCTACGAAAACTTCATCGGGTGGCTCCCGTCGATGGCCAGTATTTTGACAACATCTCCCCCGTGACCGGAAAGCCGTTCTGCCAGGTTCCCCGCTCCTACGGTGCCGATATCGAACTGGCGCTGGATGCGGCGCACAAGGCCGAGGCGGCCTGGGGCAAGACCTCGGTGGCGGAGCGCTCGAACATCCTGCTCAAAATTGCCGATCGCATCGAAGCCAATCTCGAGAAACTGGCGGTGGCGGAAACCTGGGACAACGGCAAGGCGGTGCGTGAGACGCTCAATGCCGATATACCCCTGGCGGCGGACCACTTCCGCTATTTCGCCGGCTGCCTGCGGGCCCAGGAAGGGGGCATGGCAGAAATCGATGCCCATACGGTGGCCTACCACATCCATGAGCCCATCGGCGTCGTGGGGAAGATCATTCCCTGGAACTTTCCCATTCTGATGGCGGCCTGGAAGCTGGGTCCGGCCCTCGCGGCGGGCAACTGCGTCGTGCTCAAGCCGGCGGAACAGACCCCGGCCTCGATTCTGGTGCTCATGGAGATCATTGGCGATCTGCTGCCCGCGGGCGTGCTGAATATCGTCAACGGCTACGGTGCCGAAGCGGGGCAGGCCCTGGCCACGAGCTCCCGCATCGGCAAGATCGCCTTCACCGGCTCGACGCCCGTCGGGCACCACATTCTGCGCTGCGCGGCGGAGACGCTGATCCCTTCTACGGTGGAGCTAGGCGGCAAGTCCCCGAATATCTATTTCAGCGACATCATGAACTGTGAAGACGAGTTCGTGAGCAAGGCGGTGGAAGGTACGGTGCTCGCCTTTTTCAACCAGGGTGAGGTCTGCACCTGTCCGTCCCGGGCGTTGATTCAGGAGGACATGTACGAGGATTTCATGGCGCGGGTGATCGAGCGGGCGAAGCAGATCAAGCGGGGCAGCCCCCTGGACCCCGACTGCATGGTGGGTGCCCAGGCCTCGAAGGAGCAGTACGAAAAGATCCTCAGCTACATCGAGATCGGCAAGACCGAGGGGGCCGAAGTCCTGATCGGCGGTGGTCCCGAAACGCTGGAGGGCGATCTGCAGTCCGGGTATTACGTGCAGCCGACTCTGCTCAAGGGCAGCAACGACATGCGCGTATTCCAGGAGGAGATCTTTGGTCCGGTGGTCGGTGTCACCACCTTCAAGACCGAAGAAGAGGCGCTGGCGATCGCCAACGACACGGACTTTGGTCTGGGCTCCGGTCTGTGGACGCGGGACATGAACCGTTCCTACCGCATGGCGCGGGGTATCAAGGCCGGTCGCGTCTGGACCAACTGCTACCACGCCTATCCCGCCCATGCCGCCTTCGGCGGTTACAAGAAGTCGGGCATCGGTCGTGAAACGCACAAGATGGCGCTGGAGCACTACCAGCAAACGAAGAATATTCTCGTCAGCTACGACACCAATCCCCTGGGCTTCTTCTGAAGCCCCATCGGGGCAGAGTTGCCACACGGGAAAAAGCCCCCGCAGCGATCCGCTGCGGGGGCTTTGCTTTAAGGGCTCCGGGGTGCTGCCCGAGGGGAGGGGGATGGCGGAGGTTAACCCTCCGCCGCTCCGGCCTGGGCGGCAGCGGCCTCCATCGCGGCGTTCCAGTAATGGGCCCGCTCGATGATGAAGGCGCGGATGTTTTCCGCATCCTCCTCCGACAGTTCACCACCAAAACCGACCATGCCGTTTTCCCAGTGCAGGCCGCCGAGCACAATGGCCAGGAACTGCTCGTGCTTCTCTTTCGTCAGGGCCCGCAGATCGGGAATCGCACCGCCCCCGATGACGTTGTCGCCGTGGCAGAACTGGCAGTAGTCCCGGTACAGGCGCTGGCCTTCGTAGACCTGCTCCGCGCTGGCGGTCATGGGGGGCGGATCGATCACCAGGGGTTCGTTCACCGCCGGGGGCAGCTGCGCCTCGCCGCCGAGCTTGAATACCAGCAGGCGGCTCCGGTTGGGAATCGCTCCGGCCTTCAGGGCACCGCCACCGACGAGAGCGAGGGAGCCACCCCAGCCCGCGACGACGGCGACATACTGTTCGCCGTCGATGCGGTAGGTAACCGGCGGTGCAACGATGCCCGTCTGCGCGTCGAAGGACCAGAGTTTATCCCCCGTATCGGCGCG
>CAXBBA010000059.1:0-8246 GCA_963973805.1 uncultured Halieaceae bacterium
CCGCCAGATCGCCCTCTGGCTCCTGAGCTGTGCCGCCGTGATCTACGCCATGATCCTCCTCGGTGGCGTCACCCGTCTCACCGAGTCGGGCCTGTCCATGGTGGAATGGCGCCCGATCATGGGTATCTGGCCCCCCGTGGGGGACGCGGCCTGGCAGGAGGTGTTTGCCAAGTACCAGCAGTTCCCCGAGTACCAGAAGATCAACCACGGCATGAGCCTGGGCGAGTTCAAGACGATCTTCATGTACGAGTACCTGCACCGCGTGCTGGGCCGCTTGATTGGTCTGCTGTTCTTCTTTCCCCTGGTATTTTTCACCCTCCGCGGCATGATTCGGCCGGGGCTGCTGCCGCGTCTGCTGCTGCTTTTCTTCCTCGGCGGCTGCCAGGGCCTGCTGGGCTGGTACATGGTCAAGAGCGGGCTGGTGGATCGGCCCAGCGTGTCCCAGTATCGCCTGACGGCGCACCTGGGCCTGGCGGTGCTGCTGTACGGTGCCATCGTATGGCAGGTGCTGCGGCTGTGGCCGCGATCATCAACTGCGGGGACGCAGGAGGCAGGCCCCATGCAGTGGGCGCTGATCCTCACGGGGCTGGTCTATCTCATGATCCTCAGCGGTGGTCTGGTGGCGGGTACGGACGCGGGCTTTTCCTATCCCACCTGGCCGAAGATGGGGCCGTCCTTTGTGCCTGCCGGGCTCTACGATACCGCGCCGGCCTGGCTGGCGGCGTTTGAGGACGTGACCACGATCCAGTTCAACCACCGGCTCTTCGCCTACCTGCTGTTCTTTCTGGTGGGGGGCTTCGCATTGGGGCAGCTAATGCGAGGAGCGACGCCCCGGCGTCGCCGGGCGGGGGCGCTGGTACTGGTCGCGTTGCTTCTGCAGATCAGTCTGGGGATCAGCACGTTGCTCACCCATGTGGCGGTGCCCGTGGCGGCGGCGCATCAGGGCGGTGCGATTCTGCTGTTGACGCTGATGCTGTATGCCGCGCACACGCTGCGCGGGGAGCCTAGCGGTAGCTGACGACCAGATAGCCGCGGAGGGGTTTGTCGCCCGCCGCGCAGATACGGTGGGGCTGGTCGGCGCGATAGTGACCCGTGTCACCCTCGCGCAGTTCAATGTGCGAGGTCCCGGCGTCGATCTCCGCAGACCCGCTCGCGACCGTGAACATCTCCCGCGTGCCTTCGAAGTGAGCTTCGCTGCTTAGCGCCGCTCCCGGCTGCAGTACGATCGTGTAGAACTCGATGTTCTTCTCAAGTTGCAGGGGCGACAGGGTGCGTAGTTCGCATTCGCCGTCGGCGCGAAAGAGGGTTGCCGGATCGTCACCGCGCACCACGTCGATGCGGTTGACGGCTTCGGGGTCGTCTACCAGTTCACCGATGCTGATGCCGAAGGTCTGGGCAATGCGTTGCGTCACGGCGAGGGTGGGATTGGCCTTGCCCCGCTCGATCTGGCTCAGCATGGAGCGACTCACGCCGGACACGGCGGCGAGCTGCTCCAGGGTCAGGGACTGGAGCTGGCGGAGTTGGCTGACGCGCTCGCCAAGGAGTCTGCTGGTGGTATCACTCATTCTCCCATTATACGTTGGAGACGCGATTCGTACCGGGGTGGTTTTCGCTGCCCGAGTGCCGGCACAAAGGGGCATCGAGCTGCCACTGCCCTGAAACGAAAAAGCCCGGCGCGAAGGCCGGGCTTGTAGAACTGCGCGGGACCGGGCTTAGAACGCGAAGCCGATGCGGGCTCCGAAGACCGCAGATTCATCCATGTAACGGGCGTGAGATCCAGCGAGGACCGGAATGTCGTAGGACTGCATGAACACCTCTTCGTCGAAAATGTTGCGCCCGTAGAGCATGAAGTCCCAGTTCCCGCTGCGCAGGCCCAGGCGCAGATTCACCTTGGTGAAGCTGTCGATCTCATCGAGGGGGTCGTTGTCACCGGCGGACTGGAATGAGTCGCGGTAGTTCGCCTCACCTCCGGCGAAGAACTCCATTTCTCCGATCGGGCGGCGATAGTCGAAATAGAAGGACGCGCTGTAGTCCGATGCGTACAGCGTCGGCTCCCCCGTGAGGTCGTTGCTGGCGGTCGCGAACGCCGTTCCGCAGAGGGGATCCGCGTCCAGCTGGATCGCGGTACAGGGGCCGTCTTCGAAGTCACCGTACTCTGCATCCAGCCAGGCAAAGTTGGCACCGAGGCGGAGGTTGTCCGTCGCCTGCCAGAGCGCATCGACTTCAAGGCCGAGAATTTCGGAGCTCGCCGCGTTGGTTACCGCGAATCCGATGCCCTTGAAGATCGCCGTCTGCAGGTTGGTGTACTCCGTGTAGAACAGCGCCCAGTTCAGGGTCATGCCGCCATCGAGGAGCGTGTGCTTGCCGCCGATTTCGAAGGCATCCACTTCTTCGTCATCGAACTCGAAGTCCTCGCTCGGGTTGGTGAAGTCATAGCAGGTGTCAGGCAGTGTGAAGTCCGGGTTCGGGGCACAGGGCAGGGTGCCGGGAACCACATCGCCGGGCTCGCCATCGTCGGCCGCGGTGAAGCCACCGGACTTGAAGCCCTGGGAGAAGCTCGCATACAGCATGGTGTCCTGCGTGACATCCCATTGCAGGATGAACGACGGCACCAGGGCGTCCGTGCTGCGGCTCTCGTCATAGGCGTAGTTGTAGGTGTTGAAGCTCTGCGCCTGGACCAGGGCCAGTAAGTAGTTGTCGCTGGCGTTGGTGGTGCCGGTGATGGAATCACCCAGGTTTTGAGTGCTGATCACATCCTTGTCTTCTTCGGTGTAGCGCACACCGACGGTCAGGCGCAGGGAGTCCGTGAAGTTGAAGGTACCCTGGGCGAACAGGGCCCAGGAATCGGAGTCCAGCTTGTAGTAGTGATTCCGGGCGATCTGATCCGGGGCGTAGAGGCCGCCGGTGAGTACCCCAATGAGGTTCTGGGGCAGCACCGAAGGCGGAGGATTGCCGGGCGTTACGATGGACAGGAATTCGGGGAACAGCCCGTCGAAGTTGGTATCGATGGCCACCTGGCGATCGAATTCCAGTTCCGACGTGTCGTAGTAGAAGCCGGCCACGTAGTCGAAGAACTCCCCGCCGGGAGATGCGATGCGAAACTCCTGGCTGAACTGCTCAAAGGTCTGGTCGTCGTCGCGGGAGATGAACTGCAGGGGCAACCAGTCCACGTCGGCGCCATCGATGTACTGGTACTCGGACCAGCCGGTCACCGAGGTAAATGTCAGTTCCCCGACCTGCCAGTCCAGATTGAGGACCGCGTTGGTGATGTCGTTGTCGGAGCTGTCCGGGTTCAGGCCGAGACCGATGCCGTCTTCCGTGGAGCGCCCGTAGCCATTGTCCTTGAACGCCACAAATTCCTGGCCGGTGATGTCTTTATAGCCAGGGTAGAACACGTCCATGATGTTGTAGGCGGTGTCCGCAAAGGCGCTGCGATTCGGAACAGACTCGTTCCGTTCGTCTGGGGTGAGGAAAAGCTTGCCGGTGGTGGCGGAGCCGGTACGCTCGTAGTCGGACTGGCTGTACTTGAAGTTGATGTTCAGGTCGTCCGTGGGTTGCCAGTTCAGGGACAGGCGCCAGGAGAGCTCTTCTATGGAGCCCTCGGGGCGTCCAAGCTGCGTGTTCTTGGCGAAGCCATCGGTCTCGCGATACTTCATCGCCAGGCGAGCACCCAGCGTGTCCGTGAGGCCACTGCCGACGAAGCCCTCGACAACGCGACCGCTGAATTCTTCCGCAGAGACGAAGACCTGTCCTTCGAGTTCGTCGCCGGCGCGGGCGGAGGCGGTGGTGATGTTCACGGCACCGGCAACGGTGTTGCGGCCGAAGAGCGTACCCTGGGGACCGCGCAGGACTTCGACCCGCTCCACATCGAGGAAGGCGGCACGGTACTGCCGGCCACGGCCCATGTAGACGCCGTCGATGTACATGCCCACGGACTGTTCAAAGCCCTGGTTGTTCCCTGAACCGACACCGCGCATGTAGATGTTGGTATTCACCGCTGCATCGGCGATGTGCAGGTTGGGAACGTAGTCCGCCAGCGCCGCCATGTTGGGAATGCCCGCATCCTGAATCTTCTCACCCTGGATGGCCGACATCGAGATTGGTACATCCTGAAGGCTCTCGGCGCGCTTCTGCGCGGTGACGATGACTTCTTCAAGTACTTGGGCACCCGCTGTAAGGGATTGGGTTGCCAGAGACACGGCTGCCAGGAGCGGCAGCGTGCGGAAAGCCGCAGGCTTGCTTGCGAACATAGATGACCCTCTTGTGTTATTTATATTTATGAGCGACGGACTGAGGAGTCCGGAGGCCTAGGGTCGATGCTAGGTAAAAAACCTCGCTTTAAGCAAGCCTTAATGAAAGGTAATTATTGCTCAATGGGCGCACCGTAACGGTGCGCTAGTCGCCGTAGCCCGGCGGTGGCACGAAGGCGCGGTGGTGCGTTTCGAGGAGCCGGGCAACGGCGAGCGTCGTGCGGTCTCCGAAATAGCGGCTGGCGATCTGCATGCCGATGGGCAGGCCTTCCCGCGTGGTGCCCAGGGGCACTGCCGTGGCGGGGAGGAAGGCGTTGAGGGTGACCCCGGCCCATTTCATGACATCCGTGTACGGTCGCTGCTCCCCGTTGATGGTCAGGCGCCGTGCCTGCATGTCCGGGTGGTGGTCGTGGGGGAAGGCGGGCACGGGCGCGCAGGGGCAGAGCAGAACGTCGTAGTCCTTGAAGAACGCTTCCCAGGCCACCCGGGTGCGCTGGCGGATTTCGTTCTGGCGTATCCAGTCACGGTGATCCATGGCGATACCCCGCATCTGCAGCAGGGGCTCGCTCATGTCGTCGGGGTCCGCGGCGGAAACCATGTCCCGGGCCGTCTTGCGCACGGCCTCGGGCATATCGGCGCCCAGCACCGACAGCATGAGCTGCGTGTAGTTGAAGTGGTTGGCCATGGGGTCGATGGCGGGACGGGCGTTGCGATCCACCGTGGCTCCGAGTGCTTCGAGGGTGCGGGCGGCGGCCTCGATGTGCTCGGCAATGCTGCGCTCCACGGGGCAGAAAGCATCGTCGGCCCACACGGCCACGCGCAGCTGCGAGGGATCATCAAAGCTCGCGGCGGGCAGCGGCGGCAATGCATGGGAGCAGACATCGGGGGCGGGTCCCGCGATCACATCCAGGGCCAGCTCCAGATCATCCACGCAGGTGGCCAGGGGGCCGGCGACGGAGAGGTCCGGCTCCGACAGCACGTGTTCTCCCGGGGGGAGGTGCCCGCGGGTCGAGACCAGTTCGTAGCTGCTCTTGTGGCCGTACACCCCGTTGAAGTGGCTCGGTGTGCGGATTGATCCGCCGATGTCGCTGCCCATTTCCATGGGGGTCAGGCCCGCGGCGAGCGCCGCTGCGGCGCCGCCGGACGACCCGCCACAGGTGCGCTCCGGGTCCCAGGGGTTGTTCGTGACGCCGTAGACCTCGTTGAAGGACTGCAGGTCCGCACTCATGAAGGGGACGTTGGTCTTGCCGAAGACGTTGGCACCCGCGTCCACCAGGCGCTGCACCGCGACCGCATTTTTCTCGGGCACAAAGTCACGACGGTCGGGGATGCCGCCCACGGTGGTCAGGCCTTCGGTGCACCAGGCATCCTTGATCGTCATGGGGACGCCGTGCAGGGGCCCCCAGTCTTCACCGCCCGCGGCGGCGCGGTCCGCCTCGAGGGCGCGGGCGAGGGCGCGGTCCGTGTCGAGCACGACCACGGCATTGATGGATTCGTTGAAGCGCTCGATGCGGTCCAGATAGAACTCCAGCACCGTTACGGCGGAGAGTTTGCCTTCCTTGATGTCGCGGGCGAGGCCGAAGGCACTGCGGTAAAGTATGCTCATGGGGCGTATCTCACGGTATCTGTGCAAAAAGAACGGACGAAGCTTAGCGCGGGAGTCTCGCCCGGGCTATCCCCGGAGGCGCTGGAGCGGGGCGCCGCGGGGGGGGGGGATTATCCCCGGTTTGCGTGTCATAAAAAATTCACGCCTGGGGGCTTGTATGTCACTTGAGCGTCACGGTGCAGGACTACATTCTGCCCCATGCGCGTTTTCGAGAACATTCAGGATTTCGACCGCCGCTGGCTGATGTTGCTGCAGCAGTCCCAGAGCTGGCTGGCACAGCACAGCCGCCTGGTGTCCCGCTCGGCGGACGGTTATCTCTATGTGGTCATCGGCGGCCTCGTGTCGCTGTTTGCGGCCACCGGCGAGACCTTTCTGCTCCACGCGCTTCTGGCGTTCGGCGCCGAGCGCAGCGTCTACTGGGTGATGAAGAATGGCCTCAAGCGCAAGCGTCCGGCCCAGGCCCTGCCGGATTTCAAAAGTCTTATCATTGCCTCGGACGAATTCAGCTTTCCTTCGGGGCACACGTCCGCGGCGTTTTTGTTTTCCACCCTGCTGGTTCTGCATTTCGGGCCGGTGATGTTGCTTCTCTATCCCTGGGCCATGGCGGTGGCGATGTCCCGGGTCTATCTCGGGGTGCACTTCCCCACGGATACGGTTATGGGAGCGATTCTGGGTACGTCCATCGCCCTGACCACGGCATCCGCACTGTTCTGACCACCGGACCCACTCCATGAGGATTCTCTACGGTGTCCAGGGCACGGGCAACGGGCATCTGAGCCGTGCCCGCGCCATGGCGGAAGCGTTCCATGATTCTCCGCTCCAGGTGGATTACCTGTTCAGCGGACGACCCCGGGAGCGTTTCTTCGACATGGAGTGCTTCGGCAACTTCCACCTCCGCCGGGGCCTGACCTTTGTCAATATCGACGGCCGCGTGGATTACCTGCGCACGGTGCTGGGGAACAACTACCTGGGATTTGTCCGGGACGTCTTTCGCCTCGATCTCGAACCCTACGACCTGATTCTCACGGACTTCGAGCCGGTTACCGCATGGGCCGGCCGGCTGCGCGGCAAAACCGTGATCAGTGTGGGTCATCAGCCCGCTTTCGACTACGGTGTGCCGGTGGCGAACGGTGACCTGCGCACCCGGTTGGTGATGCGCCTGTTTGCCCCCGGCGATGTGCGCGTGGGCATGCACTGGGACAAGTTCGATGCACCGATCCTGCCGCCGCTGGTGGATGTGGGCGAAGGGGCGGTGAGCAAGTTGCAGCGCAAGGTGCTGGTATACCTTCCCTTCGAGTCCCAGGCACGCATACAGGAGCTCCTGGCCCGGATTCCCGATTACGAGTTTTATATCTACGCGCCGGGCTCGGACTACCGCCAGCGTGGAAACCTGCACCTGCGTCCAACCTCTCTGGATGGATTTCGTGCGGACCTGCACGACTGCGCAGCCGTGATCTGCAATGCGGGTTTCGAGCTGTCCAGCGAGTGCCTGGCCCTGGGCAAGCGCCTGTTGGTGAAGCCCCAGGGGCGCCAGATGGAGCAGGCGTCGAATGCCCTGGCCCTCCATGAGCTCGGCTACGGTGCGGCGATGGAGGAGCTGTCACCGGCGGGTATCTGTGACTGGCTGAATCACGAAAAACCCGTGCCGGACATCCGTTTTCCCAACGTGGCGCGGGCCCTGGCGCGGTGGCTGGAGCGGGGCGAGTTCCATGCCCAGGCGCTCGCGAGCCTGTCGGACAGGCTGTGGCGCGAGGTGCGCGTCAACGCGGAGCCCGTCTGGCCCCGCCAGGGCCCGTCAACTCCCGGAGTCTGAGCGCGACCCCCAACCGCTGACCGGAGTCGGCGCGTCCGGCCCTCTGGCAACGAAAGAAAACCTCTCGCCCATCCCTTCCGTATAATGACCCCGTGTCAGACATGCAGTGAAACCTATGGCGGATTCGAATTCGGCGCAGAACGCCTCCCTGGGAAGCCTGTTGCGGTTTTTCGTGACGATTCTGGCACCGGAGCGCAGCTTCTACGTGCTCGCCATCGTGTATGGGATCGGTATCAGCCTGCTGTCCCTGGCAACGCCGGTCTCGGTGCAGATGCTCATCAACACCGTGGCCAATATCGGCCTCACCACGCCCCTGGTGGTGCTGTCCCTGACCCTGTTTCTGTTGCTCCTCCTCGCCGGCGGCCTCAATGCCCTGCGCATCTACGTGATGGATGTGTTTGGACGGCGTTTCTTCGCTCGCATGGTGTCCGAGATCGCCCTGCGTACGATCTATGCCCGCAACCCGTTCTTCGATGATCGCGGCAAGAGTGCGCTGTTCAACCGTTTCTTTGACATCATCATCGTCATGAAGCAGGTGCCCAATCTGCTGGTGGGGGGCTCGACGATCATCCTCCAG
>CAXBBA010000060.1:0-8182 GCA_963973805.1 uncultured Halieaceae bacterium
TGTCGGGTTACGATGACGTGTCCTACACGCAGGTGCAGACTTCCGTGATTCGTTTCTTCGAGCAGATGTGGGGTGCGGATCGCATTTCCCTGCTGGCGGAAGTCGGCGGTGTGTGGCTGGGTGGCATGGATGACGACGTGAATTACGGCCGTTCCTCCGCCTACGGCGCCAATACCTTTGAGCCCTTCGAGAGCGCGATCTTCCCCGGTTCGGAGATATCCTGTAACTCCCACCCCCTTGCACCGACGATCGTGGCCAACCCCACGGCAGCGTACTGTGAGGATGAAGGTTTCACCACGGACTTCTCCTGGGGTTATCGCGTGCGCGCGGCGGCGAGCTACAACAATGCCTTCGCCGGTATCAATCTGACCCCGAGCGTGGCCTGGTCCCACGATGTGTCCGGCTATTCGCCGGCGCCGAACTTCATTGAGGACCGCAAGGCCCTCAGTCTGGGCCTGACTGCAGATTACCTGAACATTTACCAGGCGGACTTGTCTTATACGACGTTCTTCGGGGCGGACTACAATGAACTCCAGGACCGGGACTTTGTGTCCCTGAGTTTTTCCGTCGCCTTCTGATTTGCCAACTGGGAGCCTATTCCATGTACAAGAAGCTTATTCCCCTCTGCGTTGCTGCAACGTTTGCCGCGGCCACACCGGCCCTGGCGAAGATCAGCGCTGAGGAAGCGGCCCGCCTCGGCGGTCCGGAACTTACACCCGTGGGCGCGGAGCGCGCCGGTAACGCCGATGGCTCCATCCCTGCCTGGGATGGGGGCATCACCGAACCGCCGGCCAACTACGTCGAGGGCGAACGCCTCGTCGATCCCTATCCCGATGACGAGCCGCTGTTCACGATCACCGCAGAGAACGTCGACGAGCATGCCGACAAGCTCTCTCCGGGGCAGGTGGCGATGTTCAAGCGCTACCCCGACACCTATCGCATGCGCATCTTCCCGACGCGCCGCAGCGCCACGCACCCCAAGGTCGAGCAGGACGCGACCGCCATCGGCGCACAGCAGGTGGAGCTGGCCGAGGGTGGTAACGGCCTTGTGAACCTCTACGGCAAGGGCGCCGCGGCGTTTCCGATCCCCAAGCAGGGCGTCGAGGTGATCTGGAATCACGTCAACCGCTACCGGAACGATGCGGGGCTCAAGCGCCGCTACACGCAGATTCCCGTGCAGGCCAATGGCAACTTTGCCCCCGTGCTGTTCGAGGATGAATTCATCCCCGTGGCGCGCCTGGGTGACGACAAATACCCGAACCGCCTGTTCGTGTTCCTGCAGCGGATCCTCGCGCCCGCACGCCTCGAAGGCGATGTGCTTCTCGTCCATGAGAACATCGATCAGGTCAAGGAGCCGCGCAAGGCCTGGGTTTACAACGCGGGCCAGCGCCGCGTGCGCCTGGCGCCGAATATCGCCTACGACGGACCCGGTACGGCGTCCGACGGCCTGCGTACCGCCGATGACCTGGATATGTACAACGGCGCCCCTGATCGCTACGACTGGGAACTTGTGGGCAAGAAGGAACTGTATATCCCGTATAATGCCTACGACCTGCGCCGCGGTGATCTGAGCTACAAGGACATAATCCAGCCCGGTCACATGAACCCGGACTACCTGCGCTATGAACTGCATCGCGTGTGGGTCGTGGAGTCCCGCCTGAAGGAAGGCGCGCGGCATATCTATGCCCGCCGCACCTTCTATGTGGATGAGGATTCCTGGCAGATCTCAGTCATCGACCACTACGACGGTCGGGGCGAGCTCTGGAAGATGAAGGAAGGCCACAACATGATGCACTATCAGGTTTCCGTACCTTGGTTGGCCGCCGAGTCCCTGCACGATCTCGTGTCAGGTCGTTACATTGTCATTGGTCTGGATAATGAAGAAAAAGGATACCAGTACGATTTCAACTACCGTGGAAGCTACAGCGACTTTACTCCGTCAGCTCTCCGCCGCGCGGGTCGTCGCTGACCGCAGTTCGCCCGGGCTCCGCAGGGGCCTGGGTCGATTTTTTGCAGCGCTGCTGATCGCGTTCCTGTCGCCGTCGGTTTTTGCCGACGGCGATCTTGTATTTACGCCGGCCCCGGTAACGGGCGAGCCCATGGCGCGGCAACTGCTGGACCTCGAACGAGCGGGAGAGCGTCTGGTTGCTGTCGGTGCGTCGGGTCTTGTGGTCCTCAGCGACGACGGGGGCGATAGCTGGCGTCAGGTGGTGGTGCCCGTGAGCGCGACGCTCACGGACGTGCATTTCTCTACGGCGATGCACGGCTGGGCCGTGGGCCACGCCGGGGTGATCATCGCCACGCGCGATGGTGGCGAGACCTGGGCACTGCAGTTCGATGGCGCCCGCGCCAATGCCGCGCTGCTGGCCTGGGCGACGCAGCAGCGCGAAACGCTCGAGGCCGAGCTTGCCGCAGCGGCAGACGACGCGGACACCGACGACCTCGCCTATCGTGTGGAAGAGGCCGTCTACCTCGAGGAGGATGCGCAGCTCGCCATAGACACGGGCCCGGCGGACCCGTTCCTGGGGGTTTATTTTCTGGACGACCAGCGCGGCTTCGCCGTCGGTGCCTACGGCATGTTCTATCGCACGGAAAACGGTGGGCAGAGCTGGCATATCAACATCAGTGGCGTGGACAATCTGGATCGCTTTCACCTCTATTCCCTGGCGCGGGATCGAAGGGGCGCACTCTATCTGTCCGGTGAGGCGGGCCTGCTCTATCGCTCCACGGATGATGGCCTGACCTTCCAGCGCTATTTCGATGTCTACGAAGGCAGTCTCTTCGGCTTGTTGCCCTTCGAGCAGGGCGTACTCGCCTATGGCCTGCGCGGCAACCTGTTTGCCATTGATGGCGCAGGACTGGAGTGGCAAAGCCTCATGACCAGCAATCGCAGCAGCCTCTATGGCGGTACGCGTCTGGACAACGGAGACCTGCTGCTGGTCGGCGCCGGTGGACGCGTCCTGCGCCTCGACGGCGAGGGCACAGAAACGCTCTACGAGCATCCTTCGCGCAGCACTTTCTCGTCGGCGCTGCAGGGTCCCGATGGGCGAATCTGGCTCGTGGGCATGGATGGCCTGGCAAGCTTTGATGATGTACACGAAGTTGCCGGGGAGGGTGACTCATGAGCGTGACCGAGAGTTACACCCTCGATGCGGAAGACGGGCGCGTACGGCCGGCGATAGGTCGGTTCATCTTCGCGCTGCGCATTCCCCTGCTGGTGGCCTTTGCCCTGGCGACGGCGTTTTTCCTCTGGCAGATGACCCAGCTCCGTCCCGACGCCAGCTTCGAGAAGATGATTCCCGTATCCCATCCCTACATCCAGAATTTTCTGGAGAGCCGGGATGATCTGCGGGGCCTGGGGAACTCCGTGCGCATCATTGTGGAGACCGCCGAGGGCGATATCTTCACCGCGGAGTTCCAGGAGCTGTTGCGACGCATCACCGATGAGGTGTTCTACGTCAACGGTGTGGATCGATCGGCGATGCAGTCCCTGTGGACACCCAATGTGCGCTGGCAGGAGGTGACGGAGGAGGGCTTTGTCGGCGGCTCCGTGATCCCCGATGACTACGACGCGACGCCCCGTACCCTCGCCAAGTTGCGGGAGAACACGCTCAAGTCCGGGCAGATCGGTCGTCTGGTGGCGAACAACTTCAAGTCCGCGATCATCGTCGCGCCCCTGACGGAGACCGATCCTAACACCGGAGAGAAACTCGATTACTCCGCCTTCGCAGCGGATCTCGAAACCCTGATCCGTGAAAAGTACCAGTCCGACACCATCACGATCCGCATCACCGGTTTTGCCAAGCTCATCGGCGACCTTATTGCTGGCGCTTCACTGGTGGCGGTGTTTTTCCTCGTGGCCTTCCTGGTCACCGCGGTGCTGCTGTTTATCTATTCCCGCTGTGCCTGGCTGACCTTTGCATCGCTACTGTGTTCCACGGTCGCGGTGATCTGGCAGATGGGTCTGCTCAAGGTGATGGGCATGGGGCTGGACCCCTATTCGATGCTCGTGCCGTTCCTGGTGTTCGCCGTGGGCATCAGCCACTCGGTGCAGATCGTCAATCGTTTCGGCCACTTCATCTACCACAAGGTATCGCGCATCGATGCCGCCCGTCTGACCTTCGTACGCCTGTCCAAGCCCGGCTTCATCGCGCTGCTGAGTGACGGCGTGGGTTTCTTCACTCTCCGCGTCATCGAGATTCCGGTGATCCGGGAGCTGGCGATTGTTGCCAGCACGGGGATCGCGGTGCTGGTGCTCACCAATCTGGTGCTGCTGCCCCTGGTGCTGTCGTTCACGGGTATAACGGACCGCTGCGTGCGCTACCGTGCTGACAAGGACCACAGTCCGTACAGCCACTGGCGTTTCGTCAGCCGTACCACGGAGCGTGGTCCCGCCCTGACGATCATCGGCGTCTGCGCAGCGCTCTTCGCAATCGGTATCTGGTACGGTCAGAATCAGCAGATCGGCGACCTCGATCCCGGTGCGCCGGAGCTGCGTCCGGATTCGCGCTACAACATCGACAATGCCTTCCTCACCGAGAATTACTCCACCAGTACCGACGTTTTTGTCGTCATGGCGCGCACCGGCGAACAGCAGTGTGGCGACTATGATTACATCGCCGCTGTGGAGCGCTTCCAGACCGAAATGCAGGCGGTGCCCGGCGTGCAGTCCGCGCTGTCTCTGGTGGACGTGTCCAAACTGGTGATTCAGGGCATGAACGAGGGCAGTCCCAAGTGGCATGACATCAGCCGCAACCAGTATGTATTGAACAATTCCCTCAGTCGGGCTCCCAGCAGTCTGCGCAACACGGACTGCTCCATGGCGCCGGTGATCCTGTTCCTGGATGACCACAAGGCGGCAACGCTGCAGCGGGTGGTGAGCGCGGTCGAGGACTTTGCCCAACAGCACAACAGCGACCTGGTGCAGTTTGAACTCGCGGCGGGGAACGCCGGCGTAGAGGCGGCGACGAATATCGTCATCGCCGAAGCGCAGACCCAGATGTTGCTGTGGGTGTACGGCGTGGTGATCCTGCTCTGCCTGCTCAACTTCCGTTCCGTGCGCGTGACGACCTGCATCATCGTTCCCCTGGCGCTGACCTCGGTGCTGGCCCAGGCGCTGATGGCGGCCCTGGGTATCGGTGTCAAGGTCGCGACGCTGCCGGTGATCGCCCTGGGGGTGGGCATCGGCGTGGACTACGGCATCTATATCTATTCGGCGCTGCAGTTCTACCTGCATCGCGGGGAACCCCTGCGCGTGGCCTATTTCGAGGCCCTGCGCAGCAGCGGCACCGCCGTGGCGTTCACGGGCCTCACGCTGGCCATTGGCGTGGGCACCTGGATCTACTCGCCGATCAAGTTCCAGGCGGATATGGGCCTGATGCTGACCTTCATGTTCTTCTGGAACATGATCGGCGCACTGCTGTTCCTGCCTGCGCTGGCCTACCTGTTCTACAGTGGTGAGGAGCGCAAGCGCGGCGTGACCGCCGAGGACTGAGCGCTCAGGCGGAGAGGACCTCGAAACGATTCCGTTCGAGGTTCTTGCGCACGTTGTCGATGGCGAAGAGCTCGCCGTTCATGGCGATGTAGACGCCTGGAGGCGCGCTTTGCAGCGCGCCGATGGCACAACCAATATTGAAGATCGCGTCGGAGTTTTTCATGGCGGCGGGTTGCAGGGCACCGGTCAGGACGATGGTTTTACCCTCGACATCCTTGAGTGCCTTGCCCGTAGTCACCATGCCATCCGTGCCATGGGTGATGAGCACGCGGGATTCGCTGCAGCGCTGGGCGCGGCCGCGAATGTTTTCGCGATCGGCGTCCGTCATGTCGAGGCTGTCCTTGCGCAGTGCGGATTCCACGGTGAAGGGGAAATGCACGCCCATGCTTTCGAGGAGCTCGCCGATCACCGGTTCTCCCACCTGATAGTCGTTCTTGGCGTCAAAGTAAATCTTGTCGATGGTGCCGCCGGTAGTGATGATGTGCAGGTTCATGGGTCGCAATTACTGGTAGAAAACAGGCATCCTCCTACATGCTTGATCGCGTGTCGAGGGTCTGTGATAAACCCCTGCCTCGATGCAACACCTATAATACGCAGGGAACCTGGGAGGGCCCGTCCATGGGATTTTACGAGCGCCACATACTGCCGCACTTTATCAACTGTGCCTGTGGAACCAGGCCGATCATGAAGCAGCGCGCGAAAGTCGTGCCCGAAGCCTCGGGAACGGTGCTGGAGATTGGCATTGGAACGGGCCTGAACCTGCCGTACTACAACAGCTCACGCATCGAGCGCCTCATCGGCCTGGACCCCTCGGAGCGGTCCTGGGAGCTGGCGGGCAAGCGCGCGGCGGCGTTGGAGTTCCCCGTGGAGTTTATCGGCCTGCCCGGGGAGGCCATTCCCCTGGAGGACAACAGCGTCGACACCATCGTCATGACCTTCAGCCTGTGCACCATCCCCGACCCCGTCGCGGCCCTCGAGGGCATGGGCCGGGTGCTGCGTCCCGGAGGCCGGCTGCTGTTCGCGGAGCATGGCCTGGCCCCCGACGCCCGCGTACGCCGCTGGCAGGATTTCCTGGACCGCCCCTGGGGCGCGATAGCCGGAGGCTGCCACCTGAACCGGGACATTCCCGTCCTGCTGCGCCAGGGCGGCTTTGCGGTGAGCGCCATGGACAGCATGTACCTTCCGGGAACGCCGCGCTTCGCAGGCTTCAATGTATGGGGGATGGCGGGACACGCCTGAGTACCGGACAACCTGATGCGCCAATTCCTTCCGACCCTGGGCCTGGCCCTGGGCCTCCTGATTTCCTTTTCTGCCCATGGGGTGACGCTGCGTTACCGCGTCGAGGGGGTGGATGAGGCGCTGCGCAGCAATATTCGCGCGTACCTCGGTACCTCCCCGCAGAATGAGGCGGACGCGGAGCGCTTTATTCTGGGGGCGCCCGAGCGGGCCACGCGAGCCCTGGAGGCCATGGGCTACTACCGCGCCACGGTCGAGCTGGAGGTGGACCGCTCCGCAAGCCCCTGGCGAGGGACGGTGCAGGTGGCGCCCGGTGAGCCCCTGCGCTACACCGCCGTTGACCTGCGCATCACCGGCCCCGGGGAATCCGACGAGTCCCTGGCCAGGGTACTTCAGGAGCAGCGTCCCGATACCGGTGATGTGCTGCACCACGGACGCTATGAACTGCTGAAAGAAACGTTGCAGCAGCAGGCCCGGCGCCGCGGCTATTTTGACGGGGTGTTCGACGAGGCGCAGATCACCATCGATGTCAGCGCCGATACCGCCGCGCTGCGCCTGGTGTTTGCGACGGGGCCGCGCTACCGCTTCGGTGCGCTGCGCGTCGACGGCGAAGAGCAGGATCGCGCGCTGGTGGAGCAGCTCAGCCCCGTCATCGAGGGAGAGCCCTACCGCGACGATCGCCTGGTGCTGCTGCGCCAGCGCCTGCTCCGTCCGGGCTATTTCCGGGGCGTCACGGTACAGCCCCTGGTCGAAGAGCGGAGCGATGGTCAGGTGCCGGTTCGTGTGGACCTGTTGCCGGCCGCGGCCCACAGTTATGAGGTGGGCGTCGGCTACAGTACGGATACGCGGCAACGCCTGTCCCTGGTATGGCAGAGTCCGCGCCTGAATCGCTGGGGACATAGCCAGGAGACCAGTCTGCGCTGGTCCCCGGTCAATCCCGAGGCACGTTTCACCTACAGCATTCCCCTGGACCCGGCCTCCAACGACGTGCTGCAGTTGGTGGCGCGTCTCGAAGACAACGAGTACGGCGATCTGGAGAGCAACCAGCGGGAGCTGTCCGTGCGGCGGGAGGTGACCGCGGGGGCGCGCGTGAGTAGCATCCACACGCGGGTTCTGGACGAGGAGTGGGGCGTGTTCAGCGACAGCTTCTCGGCGAACTTCGTGCTTGCGGGCGCCACGCTGTCCCAGCGCTATCGCAAGGGCTCCGCCGTGGACCCGGAGCTGGGTCTCAGTCAGTTCTACAGCCTGGAGGGGGCGACGAAAGCCGTGGGCTCCGATGAGGATGTGCTGCGCCTGTATGGCTCTTTGACCGGAGTCTACCGGCTCGGCGAGAACTGGCGCGCCGTGGCCCGGGGTGAGATCGGCCAGCTCTGGAGCAGCAGTCGTCGTCCAGGAAAACTGCCTCCGTCCCTCGCGTTCTTCGCGGGGGGAGACAACAGCATCCGCGGCTAC
>CAXBBA010000061.1:0-8157 GCA_963973805.1 uncultured Halieaceae bacterium
GTTCATGCAGGCCGATACCTTCCGCAGACGCATGCAACTCATCAGGGACAGAGGCTACCCCGTGGTCAGCCTGGCAACATTGCTCGATGACGGGGCGCACGAGAACGCCCCCGTCGCTATCACCATCGATGACGGCTGGCGCGGCACCTACAAACACATGCTCCCCGCGCTGGAGCAGGCGGCCTTTCCCGCGACGCTGTACCTGTATACCGCCTACGTCGACAGCCAGCAGCCCGTCGCCTCCGTCACCCTGCGCTACCTGATCCACCGGACCGCGCGGCGGGGTGTGACCTCCCTGCCCTATCCCCCGGGACCCGAGGCCACCACGCAGAGCCTCGATGCCATCGCAGCCGGCGCCTCAGCGCACCTTCAGGCCCTTGCCAATGACGATCAGCGCGATGCGTTCCTGGATGAGTTGGCCGCGGCGCTGGGGGAAGACCTCAACGAGATACGCCGGAGTCGCTGGCTGCACCTGATGACGGGCGACGAGGTCAGCGATGCGCAGCGTCGTGGCCTGGACATACAATTGCACACGCACGATCACCGCACCAGCGTCGGCGGCGAAGATGTGCTCGGGGAAGAAATCGAACGCAATCGCCAGCGCATTCTGGCGATGACCGGCAAGGAAGCGGATCAGTTCTGCTACCCCAGCGGCGTCTTTGTCCCGGAAAACTTCCCAGTGCTAGCGTCCCTGGGAGTACGCTCCGCCACCACGACGGAACAGGGCCTTGCCGGCCCCCATCAGAACCCCTTCGCGCTGCCTCGCATCATGGATGGAGAAGACGTTTCCGAACTGGAGTTTGAGGCGGAGCTTTCGGGCTTTATGTCGCTGCTGCGCCGCGGACTGCGCGGCCCCGCTGCGACCACCTGACGGCCCTCAGGGCAGAAAGAAGCGCTTCAGGGATCGCAGGTAGAGTCCCCGGTCTCCGGGGAACCAGAGGTCCGCGTGGCAGCCCGGGTGCAGGGTCCAGCCGACAAACCCCGCGATCGCCTTCAGTTTCTGCACCAGGGTTTGATCTTCCGAGCGCAGCAGCGAGAACAGGTAGCCCATATCTCCGGGGAACAGATAGCGCGATCGATGGTGCCCAACGGGTGGCCCCATATCCTCGCCAGCGTCGCCGAAGAACGCCCGGGCCTGGAGAAGGGGAAAGTCCTTGCCTGAGAACAGGTCCAGATGGAGATAGCCCCAGTAGCGGGCATTGATTTCGATGAACCAGAAGTCGTCCGATGCCGGGTCCCACTTGTACTCCATCATCGCGACGCCTTCCCAGCCGAGTATCTCCATCTTGCGCTTGGCGTCGGCCAGGAGGCGCTTATGCCAGAAGGACTCCCGCAGGGACATCATGCCGCCGTGGAAAGGATTCATGTGGATCCCCTGGGTCATGTTCTCTGCCCGGAACTCACCGTTGTGGCGCCAGAGACTGACGCCGACCTTCTTGCCCGTAGCGTAGCCCTGGCAAATCATTTCGCTGTAGTCCGGCAGTCGCTCCCGCAACACGGCCACCGCTTCGTCACGATCAAGGCAGCGGGCAACCAGCGCGTCCGTACCCACGGACCTCGCCTTGCCCGCATCTCCCTTCACGTAATAGGGCGCGGGAACGGGGCCAAGTTCGTCGTACAGGGACTCCAGTTCTTCGGCGCTGTGGATCACCCGGCAGTAAGGAAGGTGGGCCGCGCCATCGGCTTCGGCGGCCAGGGCAGCGTAACTCTCGACCTTGCTCATGCACCGCCGCCAGATCTCCGGTGCCACCGCATCGGGCAACAGGTGGCAGACGTCGTCGTAGCGCCCGGAGACTGCGTGGAGGAACCCTTCGCTGGGCATGATAAGTGCGATGGATCGGCTCTCTACGTATTCCAGCAACCAGGGTATGAAGTCCTCGCTTGAGTAGCGGGGATGGACCGCAGCGTGCGCCGTGTAGCGGGAGTGCAGGCCGAGGGCATCCTCGGATGCGGCGCAGGCATGCACGGCATACCCCGCTCTGCCCAGGGAGCGGATCACACCCAGCATGCCCACCGCGTGGGCGTCCATGACCATTACCTGCCTGGTGCTTTCCACGCTCATGGCGTCACCCATCCGTTATCCCCCCGGTAACTGATACCGACCGTTTCGCCCGTCACGCCCGGGCATTCATTAGCATTCTCACCAGATATTTTCCGGTGCTCCGATCCCAGGGAGTAAAACGCGGCAGCCGAAAGCTGTCCACTCCCGGAGCACACACACCGGACTCGGTGGTGACCGCCGCCTTGAACCCCGCCTCGCGCACCATGGCGACATGGGACTCGTTCCAGTCACTGTTTTCCTTTCCGTTCGGATAGGCAAACAGCGGTACTTCTTTCTGCAGGCGTTCTTCCAGGCGGGCCTTGCTGGCGGCTATTTCCCGGAGCGCGTGCGCGCTGTCCAGCGTCGCCAGAATCGGGTGCGTCAGCGTATGGGCGCCGATGTCCACTCCCAGGGCACTGAGCTCGCGCAACTGTTCCTGCGTCAGCATCAGGTCCTCGGGCAATCCCGGCCCACCCTCGGCCAGAGCCGCAACGGCGGCCGCACGGTCGTCGAAGGAGCGATGTTTAATGGCGCGGAGTATTTCGCCGGCGGTGCGCCGCCGGTCGTCCATGGATGTCAGTTCATACACAGGAAGGCCCAGGTCGCGAAGATCCCACTTGCCCGGGGTTCTGCGCCTGCAGGTCTCCACCACCGTGTCGTTCCACATGCGCCCGCCATCGAGGTAACCCTCGGTCACGAACACCGTGGCGGGAATGGAGAACTCCCGCAGTATGGGCGCGGCCACGGTGAGATTGTCCGCATAGCCATCATCGAAGGTCACCGCCACCGCACGCGGGGGCAGAGCTGCCCCCACCTGCAGGCGTCCGACCGCCTCCTCCAGTCCTATGGGGCGAAAATACCGTTTCAACCTGGCCATCTGCTCGCGGAACAACTTCGCGTCGGGCTCGGCGCGACGCATGGGATCGGGTTCGGGCAAGACCCGATGGTAGGTCAGGATACTGAGCGTACGACCGCCGCCGGTTGTCAGGAGGCGGTAGGCGGCACTGAACAGGGCGCGATCGATCATGGCTCTTGGGGGTCGCCGGGACGACGACGGCTCACGGCGGGTTGCCTGGGGTCGTAGAGCTCCGACAGCAGCACCGCGATCGCGATAATGTGCCACGGGAGGTCAAAATACGAGAGGCTCAGGAACATTCCCCCACTGAGGTACGCAACCATACTCACCTGCAGCATACGGGCAAGCAGCGCCGGACGAAACTCATCGCCCGGAGGGTCCCCGGCGCTGTGCAGTCGCGACAGGCGGCGCCAGGTGAGAAACAGAATACTCGCGAACATGACGAATCCGGGCCAGCCGTGATCCGCGATCACGGAGAAGTAGATACTGTGAGCCACGACCCGAAGCTGCGATTGGGGAGCATAGATGGCGTAGGTGTCCGCAGACCAGGAGTTGAAGCCACCGCCGGTCAGACGATCATTGGCGATAGCCATGCTGTACTGCCACGCATGGATACGCCCCATTGCCGAGGCATCTTCCTGGTAGTTGGTGATGCTGTTCATCCGCTCAGACCAGGACTCCGGCATCACCATGAGGATTACCCCCGCCAGAAACACCGCCCCGATGCCCGTGATGATCTTGCTCTGGCTGCGCCACCAGAAGAACACCCCGACCGCGAGCAGAGCAATCAACGCCCCGCGGGACTGGGACCCGATCGCCGAAATCACACTGAAGAAGATCGCCGAACCCAATCCGTAGCGCATCCACTTGTTCCGGGAGTGAATCTGGTAGAGGTAAACCATGAGCGGCACAACGATCAGCGTCGCCAGGGCGAGCGCGTTGTTCTCAGAGATATTACTCCCCGCCGGACCGTAGACCCGAAAAGCCCCCCCCGTCATCAGTGTGAATATGCCGCCCTTGAACGAGTAGAACCCGATGGACACGACGATCACCCAGATAAGCTGCTGAATACGCTCCTGGGTATTGATCAGCAATAGCGTCAGGAACGTGACCAGCTGGATCTTCACGACCGTCGTGAACTGGGTCATCGCCCAGCTCGGGTGTATCGCGACCATGGTGGTGAGCCCCATCCAGGCGAGGAACAGCAGCCATATCGCTATGGTCCCGTTCCAGGGCAGGCGCAGCTTCTGCGGATTTACCACCAGGGCGATCATCAGGGTGATCGCCACGATCTGGGCGAAGGGCATGTCGTAGGCAAAACCCCAGGCCTGGCGGTGGGGATTCATGTAGGAAATCCAGGACCAGACGAGAATGCCGATGTAGGGTCGCCAGATGATCAGCGGCAGGGAACCCAGAATGAGGAAGGTGATCAGGAGATCGCGCATCAGCTTGCTCCGGGCTGTTCAGCAGCGGGGCCAGCCCCGCTCCCGGGAACGACGTGACTGACAACGTAGCGAAACTTGCCGGATTTCTCCCGCTCGATCGTCTCCACGAGGACGACGTCGACCGTGACATCCCCGCCCAGACGCTGGCGAAACTGTGCCTCTACATGGGCTCGCGCCTCGCCGGAAAACTCCCCCCGGGGAACGACGCTGACCACGGTGCGATCAAGGCTCTCCTGCACGATGCGGAACTGGGCAACGCACTCCATATCCCGGAGCACGTAGATCAGGGACAGTCCGTGGAGCACCGTCCCGTCCATCGCATGTACAAAATCAGTGGTCCTGCCTTCGATGCGCTCAAGCACGGGGAGTCCCCGACCGCAGGAGCAGGTCCCCGTGGCCAACACCCCCACATCCCCTGTGCGATAGCGGAGGAACGGGTAATCGGCCGTGTGCATGTGGGTGACCACGATCTCCCCCGGCTCACCCGCTGCGCAGGGGCTGCCGCTTTCGTCCACGGTCTCGACGATGATGTCTTCCGCCGTGATATGCAGCGATCCTTCGGGGCACTCGTGGGCAATGAACCCCGCATCCCGACCACCGTAGCCGTTCGCCACCGGGCAACCGAAAACACCTTCGATCGCCTCTCGCTGGTTGTCGTAGAGGCGTTCCGAAGTCACGAAGACGACGCGAATTCCGAGGTCGTCCATGGCAACACCGGTATCCCGGGCATGGCCGGCGATCATTGCGAGGGAAGACGGGTAACCAAACAGCATGCGCGGCCGCTCCTTGCGGATCTGGGCCACAAAGCGATCCAGATTGTCCGCGGACATCTCGAAGGCGGGAAGCAAGGCGGTACGGAACAGGCGGTCCCGCCACAGGCGCACGCGGTCCTGGGCTCCCAGCTCAATGGGTGACCCCCACACGACCAGCTCCCGGTCCCCGATATCGACATTCCACCACCGCGTCGCGCGCCACTTGGCCGCGACGTCATGGCTGACGCGATCCTTGCCCAGATAGAAAATCAACGGCTCGCCACTCGAACCCCCGGTATTGAACCGGGATAGGTCGGTGGCGTTTTCGGCGATGAGGCGCTCGCTGTTGCGACGTATCGTCTCCTTGTCCAGCAGGGGCAACGCGGTCAGATCGGCTACGCTGGCGATACTCCCGGGCTCGAATCCGAGTTCCCGGAAAAGGTCGCGATAGTAGGGCACGTCCCGTGCGATGCGCCCGAGGAATCCGCGCAGCTTGCGCAGGCGCAGCTCCTCCAGCTCCGCGGGGGCCAGCCACTGGCTGCGCTCCAGGTCGCGGCGCACGGCGACCGTGCTGTGTTTCTTCAGCCGCTCATGCAAGGGAAAGAGCAGCCGGGACACCAGTGCGGTGTAGAGACTCATTGCTTCGCCGCCTCCGCGTAAACCGAAAGCCATCGAGGCGCCACCTGCGTCCACTCATACTCGCAGATACTCTCAAAGCCCTGCTTCGTCATAGATTTTCCAAGGCTCTCGTCCGTCATCAACCGCTCCATGGCATCCGCAAGGGCGGCACTATCGCCCACGGGGACCAGCAACGCGGTTTTCTGATCCGTGACGATAAATGGAACACCACCGACATTGCTACTGATCACCGGCACCCCGCAGGCCAGGGCCTCCAGTATGGAGTTGGGCATATTGTCCACCGTTGTGGGATTCAGCATAGCGAATGCGCGGTGGTAGAGCGCCACCACCTCGTCGCGTTCAAGGCGTCCGAGAAAGCGAACACGCGACTCCACACCCAGCTCCCTGCACTGTTCCCGCAGGTGCTCCTCTTCCGGCCCGCTGCCCGCTATCTCCAGGAGCGGCGCCAATCCCCGGTCCCGACAGATCGCCAGCGCTTCGATCGCCGTAGCAATGCCGTAGATCTGCTCCAGATTGCGGGTGATCACAAACAACGGCGCTTCAGTCCCCCCGGGACTCTCCTGTGCCGGATGGAATACGCGTCGGTCAATGATATTGGGGACGACCTCGGCTTCCCAGCCAAAGCTGCGAAAAACCTGCTGCAGATAGGCCGACGGCACGACGATCGCGGCAGCGCGCTGCATGGCGGGACGCACCCACCGGTAGGAACGGTCAAAGAAAACCTGAGCCTCACCGCCGCGGTAGTTTACTACGACGGGAGTGCCGCGCAGGGAGCCAAGGAGCAGCACCGGCGCGGAGAAAAGGTGCCAGGACCAGCCGGAATTCGCCATCAGATGAATGACCTGACAGCGCCCCGCGAGGGCCCAGACATGGCAGAAATACGGCAGTAGACGGGCCAATGCTCGAAGTACAGGCACACGTCCGATCCAGCCGGGCCGGTAGGGACCGTTGGTGGCGAGGAAATCCACCGTCACGCCCTCTTCCTCAAGAAGACGTCGCAGCTGCCGGGTCTGCAGGGCCATACCACCGTTGGGAGGTGGTATGGGGCCAACCAGGCCGAGGCGATACGGGGGCGCTTCAGAGCACAGAGCCATACACCGCTTCGTAGCGCGCAACGCTCTTCGCCCAGGTCCGCTCCTGCTCCACGTACTGTCGTCCCGCATCGCGCATGCGTTCCCAGTCATCGCGTTTTTCGAACAGGTCCGTAACGGCGCGCACCAGTGCGCCCTTGTCCCCCGCCCTGAACAGGCAACCCGTATCGTTGTTTCGAATCAGTTCCCGGTGCCCTCCCACATCGGACGCCACCACGAGGCGTCCCTGCGCCATGGCCTCCAGGGGCTTGAGGGGAGTGACCAGGTCCGTTAGCCGCATCGGCATGCGGGGATAGATGAACATGTCGACAAGGCTGTAGTAGTTCTGCACCTCATCGTGAGAGACGCGCCCCGTCATCACCACCATATCCTCGAGGCCATGCTTGTGGATACGTCGGCGAATGTTGTCCTCGTCGGGCCCCCCGCCAACCAGAAGGAGGCGCAGGTCGGGCATCGCGTCGCGCAGTGCGGGAAGCGTATCGATGAGAAACGGGATGCCCTCGTAGGCGTAAAAAGAACCGATGAACCCGATGACCGTGGCGTTCTGCAGCTTCAATCGCTCCGCCGTTTCCTGATGTGCAGGAGAACGAAACTCGAAGTCCTCCACATTCACGGCGTTGGGAATGACCGTAATCCTGTCGCGATCGACGCCGACCCGGGCACCGATCTCATCGCGCAACCCATCGCAGATCGTTGTCACCGCGTTCGCACGACGGAACACCCTCGACTCCAGGGCGCGGGTTACGCGATAGCGTGGTCCCCACTCCCTCGCGGTACCGTGATCCACCGCGGCGTCTTCCCAGAACGCGCGACACTCATAGACGACGGGCAGCTTCAACTGGCGACTGGCGCGCAGGGCCGCGAGGCCGTTCAGCGCCGGCGAGTGCGCGTGGATAATGTCCGGGCGCTCTATTTTCGCGACCTCGATGATGCGCCGCGTGAGGGCCGTAACCACGCCCCATTGATCCAGCGCTGGCCAGTGGGACCAGCGTGCCATCTCGGGCTGAGTCCGGTAGAAATCCAGGTCACCCACCGTTTCCTTGTGCCAGTCGGTCTGGCCCTGTTTGGGGCCGGTGATGTGGCTGGTAGTCCAACCCCGGGCGCGCTGTTCCCGCAGGATATTGCGGGTGCGGAACGTGTATCCGCTGTGCAATGGCACCGAGTGGTCCAGCACGTGCAGTATCCGAATACTCACTGCGTGCCTCCTAGCTGCAAATCGTCATCGCGCACCGCTGCCTGAAACATGAGCAGTGTCCACAGTGGTGCGCTGTGGTCCCGCCGTCCGTCCTGGTGCTCGTTCACCAGACGGGTGAGATAGTCCCCATTGAACAGC
>CAXBBA010000062.1:0-8148 GCA_963973805.1 uncultured Halieaceae bacterium
CGGAATCCGGGCGCACCGCTCATGGGGTTCTGCACCAGACCACTGCCGCGGGGCACGCGGGCCATACGCTTTCGGGCATCCGTGAGCGACCCAGCGCCGTAGTAGTCCGCGAGCATCTTGAGAACCTCGTCGTCGTATACGACATCGACCTCAAAGGCCTCGGCGACGGCGTCAACGGTGATGTCGTCGTGGGTGGGGCCCAGACCTCCGGTGGTGAAGCAGTAGTCCCAACGCTGTCGCAGGACATTTACGGCCTCGATGATCGCCCCGGTATCATCCGAGACAACTCTCACCTCCTTGAGGAAAACGCCTTCCTCATTCAACCATCGGGCCAGGTAGGCGATATTCTGATCCTGCGTACGCCCCGAGAGGATTTCATCACCGATGACCACCAGGCCTGCGGTCACTGATATTGCCTTGCTCACCATGGAATCACCCCCCTGTCCGTCGGCCATCGGTCAGGCCCCGCCCTGGCGAAAAGCAGAGACAAGGCCCGCCGCACCGCTGCGCAGAAAACCATGATCCGACGCCAGCAGGAAAAAATTCGCGCCGGCTTCCTGCCAGCGAGGCAGCTCCGAAAGATCGCTGAAAAACATGCCTACGGGCACCCCCGCCGACCGCCCCGCCGCGCAAATACGCTCCACCGCAGCAACAACTTCTGGGCTGCTCGGTGCGTCGGCCCCCAGAGCGACCGTCAGATCGGTTCTGCCGATGAACAGGCAGTCAATACCGTCGACGGCGGCGATGTCATCGATGCAATCGACGGCATCAAGGTCTTCGATTTGCAGGATGACCGTTGTCCGGGCAGCGCTATCGCCCAGGTGCTCAGCGATGCCTCTGCCCCCATACCCGGCCGCCCGGGTCGAGGGCGAGTACCCCCGCGCCCCGGGCCTGTAATGCGCCGCCGCGACGATATCGGCAGCCTGGGACGAACTGTTCACATGGGGAACCACCACGCCGGTGGCACCGCAATCCAGGGCATTCAGTATGTACTCGGAGCGAGCAGCGGGAACCCGAACCAGGGCGTCCATGGCGGCACTGCGAAGCGCGTGAATACAGCTGTCCTGCGTCCCCCGGTCGAACGGTGAATGCTCCGCATCAATGCAAACCGCGTCGAGCTCCGTGCGCCCCAGGACTTCGCAGACCATCGGCGAAGGCGTCTTCAGCCATGTGCCGATCAGCTGTTCGCCTCCATGAAGTCGGGCTTTGAAGTCTTGCGCCATCGTTGAACTCCGCGGTGTGTTCCCTGCTTGTCTCGCCAGCGTCAATAACGCGCTGCAGCGCCCCGATGCCCGTGCTTCGAATCAACGCCGGGGGAGCGATTGGTGAAGGGCATCTGTTGTTCCTGACAGGGCACATACTAGGCATATCGGATGTTCAGGTCGAACCCATCGATACGATGTAGCGATTCGGCAAGGGCAATGGACCCACGGAAGGCTTCCATATCAGGATGGAGATGATGACTCGCAAGACCAGCGGGTGCACTCCTGCTCCCTCACTCTCTGGGCACACAAATTGCTTTGAACGGGGATGCCCCCGATCCCGGGTTTTGCACGGCCATACCGTGCATCAGGTCTTCATTCGCGCACCTTTGCCGGGCATCGCTACCACCTGACGCACCGTCAGGTGTCACCCGGATGCCAGAGACTCGATGAATACAGCAAGCGACAACACGGCAAATCTCATCCGCATTACACTGGGGTGCTTTATCAGCTACGCCATCGTGTCAGGCATGCTCTCGCAGATCGGCACGCTGAGCAGTGCCATGGCTGATTTCTTCGAGCGTCCAGTCACCGAAACCGGTGCACGATTTTCCTGGCTCAGCATCGGCATCACCACCGGCTCCGTGTTGAGCCTGTTCGTCTATGAGTTTGTCTCGCTCAAGCGAACCCTGCTGCTCTGCTATCTCGCCCTGATCGCGGCGTTGTTCTCGATCTACCTGATTGACAGTTGGTCCTAGTTACCTGGCGGACTGATGCTGGCCGGGACCACCGCGAGCCTCGGGCTCAATACAGCGGCAGTGACCCTGGCAGTCTGTTACGAGGCCAGGCAACGCGCCGCTGTACTGCTCTGCACCGACATCTGCTTTGCCAGTGCCGGTATCATTGCCTCACCGGGTGCGGTCGCACTGCTTGCTGCGGGTCACGGCTGGAGCAGCAGCTATATCGCAATAGCCCTGGCAGCCGGGATATTGCTAGTCATGGTTCTGCTCAGCCGCTATCCACCCACGGCCAGAGAAGCCCGCACCATCAGGAATGAACGCTGGCCGACGGCGCTTGTCTTCTGCTGTGGCGGCCTTGCCATTTACCTGTTCGGCCAGATCTCCATGCTGCTCTGGCTCCCCAATTACATAGAAACCATCCTTGGTGCGGAAAGAGCGGTAGGTGCCACAGCAATCAGCCGGTACTGGACCGGTATGGCGTTGGGTCAGATCGCACTGGTGCTGGCATTGCTCAAGTTTGATGCGCCCCGATTACTGGCACTGGTCTGTGTCGCATCCGCCCTCGCATCCAGCCTGCTGTGGATGCTGAACATCCCGGCGCAACTGCTCAATGCTGCACTCCTGCTGGGGCTGTGCAACGCCGGCATTCTCAAGCTGACCATGGCCTATGCGGCCTCGCTGGTGAAGCACCCACAGCGCGTCATTACGACCCTCTTGTTCTGCGCCTCTCTTGGTCAGGTGGCCAGCCCCCAGGCAAGCTCCACACTGGTGGCGGTGACCTCCATGAAAAGCGCCCTGGTTCTCGTCACCGTGAGCTACGTGGTCATGATGTGCACCATCCTGATTGCTCTTGCCAGAAATAAATCCAGCCACCCGGAGGGCGCCAATGTCCCATCCCATTCCACTTATTGATCTCGAAACAGTCACCGGCGATGCACTCGTGGAACACCTGGCGCGGAATTCCTGCGTACTCCTGAAGAACCACGGCATCGATGCGTCGGCATTGAATGCGTTACTCACCAGTGCCGATGATTTTTTTGCTCTGCCGGTCAGCGACAAACGCGCAGTCCAATGGCCTGGGGAAGGCCCCTGGTTCGGCTGGCAGCCTGTCTCGGAAGCCGCCGACTATGCAGACCTCATGGAACGGTTCGAACTTCGACTTGATGCGAACCTCGCCAGCGATGACCGTGCCAGGTGGGCAGGCAGTTTTACGGCCTGGCCCAAGAAACCGGATGGTTTTCGCGGCAGCTGGTCCACCATGTACTTTGCGCTGCGCGATCTCACCAGCCGCGTCATGCTGCTCGTTGCCGACGGGCTCGGGCGGCGCAATGAAGACATGACGCCCTGGACAAGCCACCAGCACTCGAATCTGGTCGCCAATCACTATTTCGCCCAGGAGGTTGCGCCGGCCACCGGCCGCTGGCGTGCTCACCCCCATACGGATATCGGGGGTATCACGTTGTTATGGGCCGATCATGCTCCAGGGGGACTGGAGGTGGCTATCGATGGGGGGGAAACCTGGGTCCCGGTTCTCATACCGGCGAACACCTGGCTACTACAGGTCGGTGATCTGCTCCATCTCTGGTCCGGTGGCAGAATACCGGCCAACCCCCACAGGGTCGTCAATCCACCGGCAGGCAGCAAGCACGCGGCGCGGCGATCTATCGTCTACTTTCACCATCCCAGCCCGGAGGTCGTGGTCACACCACCAGCTGGGGACGACAGGCCCGCAGTGACCGCAGAGGACTACATCCTCGCACGACAACAACAGGACTATGCCCGGACAAAACCCATTCTCTGACGGGTAGCTCTTACCGTCTGTGCAAGCGGCACCCATCGGCGCTCCATCTTCGGCTGGACCTTAAAGGCCCACCCCGTTGACCGTACCACTCAGTACCGCCGCCTTTGGCACAAACTGTTCGTCACTTTCGAGCAGCAGGATGCCCGAACCCTCGCCAATCCAGTTGTAGGACTCACTGGTTTCACCATTCACCGTGTCGTACCGGCGTATGCGACAGGCGTTGAACGTTCCCGCCGGTACCGTCACGGACTGAATTCCCTCGTAGATGAAGCGGGAGCTGATGTGTTGCTCGGTCGGCGACGCACTGCCATCGGGAAAGGATAGCTCTATCGTATATTCGGTGGTGTACTCTTCACCGACCAAGAGATCGAAACGCTGCACAAACGCGGGCGTGAATACCCCCACGACTTCCTGTTCGACGGGAGTAATCGACAGTTGCTCGATTCCCACGGCATCCACCCGTAACGCATCCATATCCACGCGGTGGTAAGTGGTCAATTCATAGGTAGCGTCCAGAGGGCCGATGTCCGTAACGGTTTCTTTCAACACCATGGCGGGCTGGCCTGCGTAGCCTTGAGGCCCAGTGACTTCACGCTGGGTTCGCCGTGTGCCCTGCTCTACACCATCGTCATAGCGCTGGCGAGTAATATCGGAGTGATATCCACTCTCGTACATTGCACTGTTGACGCAGGCTCCCAAGGGGCCGTCTTCCAGAGATCCGAATTCACCCGGAAGCGCAAAGAAGGGTTCCAGATGAAAAACACGATCGGACTCCAGAACCGCCATCAACCCATCGTTGCCAGCGAACCCGGTTGTTGCCAGCCGACAATCCCCGGACCCACCGCCACAGAGCCGATCCTTTCCGCGGCGCCAGCCGGCAAACACAAAGCCCGCGGCCGGCTCGGCACTGAAGGTCTCATCAAAAAACACAACTACAACATCCAGCGTGCACTCCTGCCGCTGAGGACAGTCAAACGCACCGCTGGCGCTTATCACACGACCACCTTCGGGCACACTGATCTTCACTTTGCACCCCGATGCAATAGCCAGCAAAGACAAAACAATGCATAGCCTGGTGAAGCACTTGCCGGTCACTTTGTTCATCGGTTACACCCACCTTTACTTTGTCCACTGCATGCGTCGGAATGGCGAATTCAGACACTCCCCAAGGCAATTCTCGCCAATTCCTGGGAATGATCAAGCGACGCTCGAAAAAATCTGATCCCGGGCTGCGCATGGAAATCCCGATTCAAGTGATTGTCAGCCACTCGACCGATCGACCCTCTAAAGGACTGATAGCGTGTTCGACGCGCCTTTGAATATAGGCCCAATTCCTGCATCAACCGCTACACCCGTTTGTGATGAATCCGTCGCCCAAAAGCGGGTAGAGAAAGCGTTCCACGACGGTATCCGTACCGACCTTTGTGGGCTGAGAATGTGGACCCAATGAGGGATTGATCGTGCGCAGGTAATCCAACTCATCGCGAAGCTCGGCCTTGGACCTCTCTGAAGGCGGTTTATCACCTGAGTTTGGCCGTTTGGGTGACCCCCTTTGGCGTCCGTAACTTGCTCTGCAGGCCTACGGCACCTTCCACAGCTTCACACCTCACCCATGATTTTTTGCTTAGCGATCCCCGTGCAATCTCACCCATGAAAACGAGTACCTTCATATAGTGATCACGATCTGTTGATTTGCATTGCAGCTTGACCCTCGAATCGCATCGAATAAAGAACTGGCGGTGACTCATGCGAATAAAATAATAAAAAGTTAATATCTTCATCTGACAGACCCGCATTGTTGTGCTACGCCTAACTGCGTTCGAAGCGTCAGCGAACAGAACTTCGAGCAAGATTCACGCTCAAATACACCATTGTTAAACCTAGAGGCACCCACCGATGCTCAAACCAAAGCTACGTTTTTCGGCCGGCTTCCTTCTAGCCACTGCCGCCACCGCCACTGCTCAAGAACACCCGTCGACCGGGGAGCACTCCCTTCTCGATCCCAGTTATCAAAAGTATGTGCCAATCTATCGGGAGCGCTCCTTAGAGCCACTTGGTTCAGATGCGGTCAAATTGTTTATGCGCCGCTATGAAGAGTTCTATGCATGGCAGTTTAGTGCGAATGATGCCGAGCTAATCGATTCCTTTATAGCAGCTTGGCCTGCTACGGAGATAGCTATCTACAACGCTGTGAATACACATGCCGACGTAAGATTGGCGCCATATGAGCAAGCGTCCATAGAACGAGCGAGACCTGACTTAATGCCAGCCTATGCGCTGGCCATGAAAGAGGTGAATGGTTACTACAACACCGAAGCAATGAAGCATTTTGAGCAGATGCAGATGCGCCTTTCGACTCAGGGTTCCGCCGTCATCAGTGACCTTCTTCAGGGTGAGCTGATCGAGCTAGCAGCAATGCGGCTTCGAAAGGGAGCGTTATCACGAACGCTGATTAACTACGAACGTTTTGCGAAGGTACAGCCCGAAGTACTGGCTCGCCAAATCCATCGTGAAGCCGCTGGAGGAATGTACAAAAAGCCTTCAGGAGAAACTGTCCTCGAAGATCGACCAATCAGTTTCAACCCCGAATCAGGCTACGAAATTCGAGCATTTGGCCCAGCTAGGAAAGGGGCTGAGGAGTAAAAAACGCCTGCCTATGATTTTGGCGGCATCGCTGCGCTCGCCGTCTAAATTGCTGCGCAATTTATCGAACAGCGGTTCTCACCGAAACCCAATCCTCCAAACGAAAAACCCCCGCCGATGGCGAGGGTTTGTCGTTTGGTAGGACCAGGCGGATTGATCACAACAGGCTCAGGCCTGTTGTGCCCCCTGCGGGGCGGCATCGCTGCGCTCGCCGTCTAAATTGCTGCGCAATTTATCGAACAGCGGATCTCACCGAAACCTAACCCTCCAAACGAAAAACCCCCGCCGATGGCGAGGGTTTGTCGTTTGGTAGGACCAGGCGGATTCGAACCGCCGACCTCTACCATGTCAAGGTAGCGCTCTAACCAACTGAGCTATGGTCCTGAAGGGGAGCGCGATTATACGGGTGGGACCGCGTTCCCTCAAGAGCTCCCAACCGGCTAATTTACGCCCCCCGGGGACAGGACAAAGCGGCGCGCCCGCCCCTCTCAGTTCAGGTAGCGGCTGGGAAAGTATTCGCGACACCCGGCGATAACCTGATCACCCTCTGCGGGGCGCCCCACCGCCTGAAGACTGCGCTTGAGCCAGCTGCAGGCGCCGTAGTCCCAGGGTCGGGCATCGTGGGCCCGGCTCGCAAGCGCCAGCGCGTCTTCGTAGCGCCCGGCGCGAAAGTGCCCGTATACCTGTGCCAGGTCCGCGGCCACAGTGTTCCGGGGCAGGCGCAGCGTCGGGGGCAGCGCCTGATCCCGGCGGGCGAGCAGGGCTCCGCGCTGGTCCTCGAACAGCTGTACCCAGCGCCCCGTGGCCAGCAGCCCCTTGATGAGCCGCTCCCCACCACGGCTGCGGGGCCACAGAAAAAAGGTCGCCCCGGAGTTCTCGATGCGCTCGATCCAGCCCGGCCTCGCCCCCAGCACGGCAATGTAATCGCGATAGGTCTGGTCGTCGTACACCGTGTTGGCGCGTCCGTCGATAAACACTTTCAGGGCGCCATCGCTGCGCCAGTGCAGGTAGCCGCCCCAGTTGTAGTAGGCGAAGGTATCGCCCGCCAGATCGTTCAGTTCCACCATATCCACCAGCGCCCCGGGGTAGACGTACTCCGCCGTCAGGTAGTGAAAGGCCACGGCGGGGCGCAGGGAGTAAGGCGCCACGCGCCAGAGACCCAGCACCAGCACGGCGAGCAGCAGGGGCACAGCCAGGCGACCCGCCCACCGCTGCCGGAACACCAGAGCCAGAAACGCTGCGGCAATCAAAGCAAAGGCAAAGGCCCAGAGGATGATGAAGCGCCGGCTGGTCATGGACATCGCTGCGGTCAGCAGTGCCATACCCAGCACCGCAGGGGCGAAGGGCACATGGTGGCGCACGCGAGGCAACACCCAGGTGGCCGCCAGCGTCGCAGCGATACGATACCCCCTCCTTCAAAGGGCGAGCGCCACTCGCCGATGCTTCGATAGGGAGAATCGCTGTCCAGGGCGTAGACCAGGGGCAGCACAAATACGCCGATACCATCGGGATTGAGCAGGCAGACCGCCGCCGACGCAAAAACCAGCAGCACGGCACGTTGCACAGACTCGCGGCGCAGGTCCCCCCAGGGGAACAGCAACAGCGGCAGCAACATCAGGCCAAAGATAAAGCCACCGTGGAGGTTCACCCACAGAACAAACAGCACCAGTAGTTCAGCCAGGCGCGGCCTGCGATCGAGGCAGAGATTCAGCAGTACGGCAACGCCCAACAAGGTGTAGAGCTGGGGCCGCATATCGAGGAA
>CAXBBA010000063.1:0-8094 GCA_963973805.1 uncultured Halieaceae bacterium
GTGACCGCGGAAGGCGAACTGCTCACGCTCGGCGGCCAGGGGCTGGAGACCCCGGGCCCAGACCTCCTGGCCCTGCTGTGTGGGTCCGAAGGCCTGCTGGGAATTGTGGTCGAGGTAACGGTGCGCCTACTGCCGCGCCCCGAAGCGACGGCGGTGATTCTGGCGGGATTTCCCAGCGTCCGCAGCGCCGGGGACGCGGTGAGCGCGATCATTGCAACGGGACTTCTGCCGGCGGGACTCGAGATGATGGACGCGCTGGCGATACGCGCGGCGGAAGACTTCGCCCGCGCCGGCTACCCCCGGGATGCCCAGGCCCTGCTGTTGTGCGAACTTGACGGTATGGAAGAAGAAATCGACGCCCTCGCTGCGGAGGCGGCCGCCATACTGCAGCGCGAGGGAGCGACGTCGCTGCGCGTGGCCCGGGATGCGGCCGAGCGGGACCTGCTGTGGAAGGGGCGAAAATCCGCCTTTCCGGCGGTGGGCCGCGTGGCCCCCGACTACTACTGCATGGACGGCACCATTCCCCGCAGTCGCATCGCCGACGTGCTGGAAGAAATAGAAGCCCTGGGCCAGAACTACCAGCTGCAAGTGGCGAACGTGTTCCATGCGGGCGACGGCAACCTGCACCCCCTCATTCTCTTCGACGCCCGCGATCCGGAGCAGATTCGCCGCGCGGAAGCCCTTGGCGCAGCGATACTGGAACTCTGTGTAGCGGTGGGCGGCAGCATCACGGGAGAGCATGGCGTGGGACTCGAAAAGCTGCCCCAGATGAGCGTGCAGTTTGCCCCGGAAGAGCTGCATCAATTCGAGGATGTGAAGGCCGCCTTCGACCCGAAGCTCTTGCTCAATCCCGGAAAAGGCATACCGATTCTGCGGCGCTGTCAGGAATACCGTTCTCTGCCGGAGCGGCACAATCATGGCTGATCCTTCGGCTGCGGAAGCCGATCGCAGTGAGGAATTCGCGCAACGCATACGGGACGCGGTGAAACACAGGCAGCCCCTGCGCATCGTCGCGGGGGGCACCAAGGACACGCTGGTGGGGAGGCATTGCGAGGGAACTCCCTTCGTCGTCCGGGAGCATCAGGGGATCGTGCGCTACAACCCGAAGGAGCTGGTGATCACCGCCCGAGCGGGTACGCCCATCGCCTGGCTCCGCGCCGTCGCCGCCGAGCAGGGGCAGACCCTGCCCGGGGAGGCCCCGGAATTTCACGGCCGGGGCACCCTGGGCGGAACCCTTGCCAGCGGACTGCTCGGCCCCGCGCGCCCCTGGCAGGGAAGTCTGCGCGATGCGGTGCTTGGCATTCGTCTCATCAACGGTCGCGGCGAGATCCTGCGCTTTGGCGGCGAGGTGATCAAGAATGTCGCGGGCTATGACCTGTCCCGGTTTCAGGCGGGAGGACTGGGTTGCTTCGGCCTGATCCTCGATGTCAGTCTGCGCCTGATACCCACACCCCGGGAGCGGCGCTATTTTGTGCTTCCCTGCGGGCTGCGCGACGCGATAACGCGCATGCGCCGCCTGTCCGTAGCTCCCCTGCCCCTCACGGGCGCGAGCTGGTTCGAGGACTCGCTTCAGTTGCGTTTCGAGGGTTCGGCATCGGCGCTCGACGCAGCTTCCCGCCGCCTGGGACCCGCAGAGGACGGAACACCGGACTTCTGGGAGGACCTGCGGGAATGGCGCCTGCCTCCCCAGGCTCGGGAGTCGATGCCCTGGGTGCTGGATGTGGCACCGGCGCGGGCTGCCAGTACGGAACACCCGGCGACGCTCGTCGACTGGGCCGGCGCGCGACGCTGGCATCCGGGCACGCTGTCTCCGGACCGGGCGCAACTCCTCGCCGGCGTCGGCGGTCACGCGATCCGCTACGGAGCGGGGGCAGAGGACGCCGACGCCATCCCCGCGCCCCCCGCCGCGAACCGCATGCTTCTGCGGCGCCTGAAAAAGGCCGCCGACCCCGAGGCGGTGCTGAACCCGGGGCGCATGTTCCCATGGCTGTGAGCACCCTGCGATGGATGTAACGCTGCACCCCAGCCTGGCGGAAGATCCCATCGCCAAACGCGCTGCGACCGCCATCGAGCCCTGTGTCCATTGCGGTTTTTGCCTCGCCACCTGTCCTACGTACCTGGATGAACGGGATGAGCGGGACAGCCCCCGGGGCCGAATCTATCTGGTCAAGCAGTTCCTCGAGACGGATGAGCACGAGCAGCTGACGCAACGACACCTCGATCGCTGCCTGACCTGCCGGAGCTGCGAGACCACCTGCCCCAGTGGCGTTGCCTATGGGGAGATCGCCGAGAGTGCCCGGGAATTGCTCGCGTCCCGCGCGCCCCGCCCCCTCTTCCAATCGCTGTTGCGCTGGGCGCTGCGTCGCCTGCTGCCGCGGCAAAGTCTGTTTGCCTTCGCCCTGCGCACGGGGCAACGGTTGCGGCCCCTGCTTCCCGGCGGATTGCGCGGCAGCATACCCCGGCGCCAGACCCCACTCCCCCTCCTGGCGAGGTCCCGCGGACCGCGACGTGTCTTGTTGCTGGAGGGCTGCGTCCAGAGTTCGGCAACGCCCAACACCAATCGTGCACTGCGTAATGTTCTGGCCCGCTTGCGCATCGAGCTGCGGGAGTCACCCCGCCAGGGCTGCTGTGGCGCTCTGCCAGGCCATCTGGGTGACCTTGCCCATGCCCGGCACCTGGCCCGCCGGAACATCGACAACTGGTGGCCCCATATTGAGGCTGGTGTGGACGCCATTCTGTCCAGTGCCACCGGTTGTGCAGTGCAGCTCGATGCCTACGCACACATACTCGGCGACGACGAAAGCTACGCCACCAAAGCCGCGACCGTTTCATCGCTGGCAATGGATGTTGGTGACTATCTCGGCCAGGGCAGCGTTCTCGAGGAACTCGCAAAGCTCGCCCCGTGGGACGGAAATGGTCCCAGGATCGCCCTGCACACGCCCTGTAGCCAGGTGCACGGGCTGAAGTCATCCGATGGTGCGGCACCCCTGTTGAGGACCCTGGGCTACGCTATGGTTCCCGTGCGCAACAACCACCTGTGCTGTGGTTCCGCAGGCACCTATTCGATCCTGGATTCCCCGCGAAGCCAGCGCCTGCGGGAACGAAAACTCCAGGACCTTACCGTGAACGAAAGCGATGTGATCGCCACCGCCAACATCGGCTGCCAGCTACACCTCGAAGATCCGCAGGCGCCCCCCGTACGCCACTGGATTGAATTGATCGAGGAGGCCCTGGCCGAAACCGCGACAACAGCCCCCCCGTAGACCATGCTTGCCGGGCTATCTAGACGATTCGGATATATGGCCAGATTGCGGTAGTAACAAAAAGGTAGTAGCCCGACCGCCGGCTCTCTGGTTAGATGAAAGTTCAGGATTTTGATCATGAACACCAGCAATTGACCAGCAATCGAGAGGATCAGCGATGCGCCGACAAAAGCGGGACATGAACACCAGAGCCTTTGAGCGTGGCTACCAGGCCGGCGTTTCGGGGCGGAGCAGCGAAACCTGTCCCCACACCAGTGAACAGCAGCGAATCAATTGGATCACCGGTTGGCGTGAGGGCCATGAAGATCAGCAGGATGGGATGATCGGAATTTCCGGCGTTCATCGCCTCAGGATGCAGTAAACTCCTAAATCGCACCTAGCCCCTGTTAACAGGGGGCAATAATCCCGACACCGACTTGCGAGGCGAATCGGATCTTGTGCTGCCGTCCGCGGGATGCGCAGTGCCGGGTACAATGCAGGTTTTTCCAAGGAATCAGTGCCAGCCACGATGACGGTCCACGCCATCTCACCGCTTACCTCACCGGGACTGCTGGAGCAGATTTACCAGCAGATCAATGTCGGCATAGCCATCTACGAGGCTGTGGATAACGGCGAGGATTTTCGCATTGTCTCCATGAACAATGCGGCCTTTTCAATCAGCCAGACTTCCCCATCCCAGTCCCTTGGCCACCTCCTCACTGAGGTATTCCCCGGCGCCCACGACATGGGCTTTGTAGACGGCCTGCGGGAAGTCCACGCCCACGGCGGCGTCAACACGCTGCCGCCCCAGCACTACGAAGACGAGCACCGAAACGGCTGGTACCGCAACGAATTACAGCAGCTTCCCAACGGCCAGATTATAGCCGTCTTCTTCGATGTGACCGACGATGTGCTGGCGCAGGAAAAGCTCCTCGAGAGTGAAACCCGGTATCGCCTTCTCACGGAATCCATGGTCGACGGAGTCTACGACTGGAACCTCGAGCAGGACACCATCTATTTCTCTCCCGCGTGGAAAGCCCAGCTTGGTTACGAGGACTGGGAACTCGAGAACAACTTCGACACCTGGCGCGAGGCACTGCATCCGGATCAGCGGGATGAGGTCCTGAGCAAGCTCGATGCCTACCTGAAGAGTTCCCACCTGGGGTGGCAGGTGGAATTTCAGCTTCGGCACCGCCGCGGCCACTATGTCTGGATTCGCAGTCGAGCGACAGCGCTCCGCAACGCAGAAACCGGAGAGGCGCAGCGAGTTCTTGGTCTGCATCTCGATATCCATCAGGAGAAGCTGCGGGAACTCGAGGCCGAACAGCATCGCCAAACCCTCGACGCTATTTTCGCAGCGATCCCCGACCTGTTTTTTCTCCTCGACGACAGTGGGGTCATCGAAAGTTGCCAGGCGGGCACTGCGACGGACCTCGCCACGCCGCCGGAGCAACTGCTCGGCCGGACCCTGAAGGAGGTACTGCCCAGACAAGTGGGGGACGGTTTTATCGACGCCATGGATGCGGCGCGCAAAACCGGCAAACTGGTGAGCTACGAGTACGAAAACCCTCGCCAGGGCACTGCCCAGTTCTACGAAGCGCGCATCATCCACCAGATGGACGGTCGCTTTGCGGTGATCGTACGCAATATTTCCCGGCGCAAGGAAGCACTGCGAGAAGTCGAGGAGCGGGTACGGGAGTTGGAAGGACTGTACGGCATTTACCGTCACACACAGCGGGCACGCCAGGCTTCGGGACTTGTGCGCAACGTCGCCGGTCAGCTACTGCAGGCCGCAAAGAGCGCGGGAGCCATCGCCGTCAGAGTTAGCCTCGATGAGCGGGAGACCATCATCGGTGAGGCGGACGCATCCGGCCCCGTGCTTCGCGAACTCGTCAATGACGGACAGAATGACCGGGGCGAAATCTGCGTTATCTTTGCCATGGAGGCCCCCCTGCCCACCAGAGAGCAACGCCTGGTCAACGGCGCGGCTTTGGCGATCGGCCTCTGGTTACGATCCGACAATGCCCGGCGCAAGCTGCTGACCTACCAGCGCATCGTCGCCAACACTCAGGATCAGATCGCCTTACTCGACGAAAACCTGATTTACCGGGTTGCCAACCCGGCCTATGCCCAACGCACAGGGCTTAGCCTCCACCAGGTCGAAGGTCAATCGGCGAAGGATATTCTGGCGGAGGATCATTTCGAGGAAGTGATCCAACCCCGCCTGATGCAGGCCCTGGCGGGCACTCCGGTGCAGTTCCAGGCGTGGAGGACCACGGGCGACGGCGAACGATTCATGAACGTTCTCTACTCCCCCTACGCCGAAGAAGGCGAAGCGCCCGGCGTTATCGTCAGTGCCCATGACATCACGGATCTGCATTACGCCGAAGCGGCCTTGCGCCGCGCCGCCACAGTCTTCAGCAGCTCGGCGGAAGCGGTCATCATGACCGAACCTGATGGAACCATCGCCGACGTCAACGAAGCGTTCACAACGATTACCGGCTTTTCTTCCGAAGAGGTAATCGGCCGTAAACCCAATCTACTCGCCTCGGGCGAGCACGACGGGGAATTCTTCAAAGAAGTATTCAACACCATCGAGTCGCAGGGAAACTGGCGCGGCGAGGTATGGAACCGGCGGCGCAACGGTGACGTATTCCCCTGCCTCCAGACCATCTCAACGGTCAAGGATAGTGATGGGGAAGTTACGGGGTATGTGGGCGTGTTTTCCGACATCACCACGATCAAGGAGAACGAACAGCGCCTGGAGGCGTTGGCCACGCAGGATCCCCTCACCGGCCTGGCCAACCGCACGCAGTTGCTGCGACACATTGAGAACCACATCGCCCGCGCGGAACGACAACAGACCCCCTTTGCCATCATGTTCATCGACCTGGACCGTTTCAAGGAGATCAACGACACGCTGGGGCACAGCGCAGGGGACGATCTGCTGCGGCAAGTTACCGCCCGGCTTCTGCGTATCCTGCGTGCCAGCGATCTACTGGCGCGCGTGGGGGGCGATGAATTCGTCGCCGTACTACCCAACATGAGCAGTCGCGCAAACGCGTCGATCGTCGCCAACAAGATCCTCGAGATTCTCGGCGAGTCTTTCGCAATCCGCCATGAGCAGGTCGCGGTCACGGCCAGCATCGGCATCTGTTCCTATCCCGAGGACGGCACCGATACGGAGACCCTGCTGCGCAATGCCGACACGGCCATGTACGAAGCCAAGGGGGCGGGGCGTTCCGACTGGCGCTGCTATTCCCCCACCATGACGGTCGAAGCGCAGCGCCACGTACAAGTTCTCGACGCCCTGGGCAATGCCCTCGCGGGGCGCACGACCTTCCCCGAATTGGGGCTTGTCTACCAGCCCAAATACACCCTGCAGGATCAGCGCCTCACCGGCATGGAAGCCCTTTGTCGCTGGCACTCCGAAGAGCTCGGCGAGGTGGCACCACGGGAATTTGTGACAGCCGCCGAGAGCGGCGGACTCATTCGCCAGCTGGACTACTGGGTCATCGACCAGGTCTGTCGCCAGATCGCCCAGTGGCGCGAGCAGGAGCTGGCGGGTTTCCACGTAGCCATCAATGTTTCCGGCAAGACCCTTGCAGACGAGAACTTCCCCCAGACCCTTCGCCAGACCATGGAGCGCCATCAGACTCCCGGTGCCATGCTGATGCTCGAACTGACGGAAGCGGCGCTTTTGCAGCGCCCGGACCTGCAGCGAAATGCCCTGAAGGAAATTCAGAGCCTCGGTGTAGGCATTGCGATCGACAACTTTGGCACGGGGCACTCGTCCCTCGCGAGTCTGCAGAAACTCTCGGTACGGGAACTCAAAATCGATGGGCGCTTCGTCGCGCGACTGGCGGAAGACCCGGAGTCCGCGATGCTTGCGCGGACCATTGTGGCCATGGGCCGCAGCCTCGGTATCGACGTGGTCGCCGAAGGGGTGGAAACCCGCGAACAGCTCGACCAGATTCAACACTTTGACGGAATAACCGTCCAGGGCTATCTCTACAGCCAGGCCGTCGACGCCGAGGCGATGCAGCATCTGCTGATCGCCACTGAGCCCCCGGCCAGCTAAGGGTTCGTCAACCGTCGCTGCGGCGACTGCTCTGGGCGAGGTCGAGGAGTTCGCGATTCGCCACCGCAAACATGGCGAAATCCGGTGACGTTGTGCTGTGGAGTTCACCGAGCATGTCTTTCCAGCGTTGGAGCAGGGGTTCCTCCTGCGCTTCCCAGCGCTCCAGGCAACTCACCAGGTCCACAGTTTCACCGCAGCGCTGCCCGAGCACGCCCTGGGTAAGCGTACACTGCTGCCATTGCAGATCTTCCATGTAAGCTTCCCGAGCCATCGCCTGCCATTCATTGTCGACGTTACTGGAGAGAATCTGCGCACCGAACCAGTCGAGTTCCAGGCGCTCACCCAGATGGTAGTAGAGCGTTGCGACATCATCGAGGTCCGCCGCAACCAGGCTCGCCACGTCGACGATAGCCAGGGCGGTGAAGGAATGCAGGCACGCCGCGACACGCTCAGCGATGGCCTCCCCAACGCCCGCGTCCTGGTAGTAGCGACTCCGTTCAACATGACGTTCCGCTGCATCGCCGCGGAGCATTTCGGGCAGGCGCGTACGCAGATGTCTGGCACCCTCGCCAAACTCGGCAATGGTCAGCGTCGGAGCGATATTGTGTCGACGGTTCCGCAGCAGCCACCGCGTCGCGCGCTTAACCAGGCGAACCACATCGAGCATCATCTCGATCTGGATATGCGCATCCACCTGATAATCCAGCAGTTCTATATCCCTCCAGAGCTGCCGTAGCTCGAAGATCTCCATCACCGCCGTGTAGGCACGGG
>CAXBBA010000064.1:0-8012 GCA_963973805.1 uncultured Halieaceae bacterium
CCACCCATATCGAATTTCATCTCGTCCATGTTGGCGCCGGGCTTCAGGGAGATGCCGCCGCTGTCAAAGGTGATGCCCTTGCCTACGAGCACATGGGGGGCATCACCTTTCTTGCCGCCCATGTACTCGAGCACGATGAGGCGGGCGGGGGTTGCGGTGCCCGCGGTCACAGAAAGCAGGGAATGCATGCCCAGATCCGCCATGGCTTTTTCGTTGAGCACCTTGCAGCTGGCCTTGGCGTTGCCGCGGGCCAGACGCCGCGCTTCCCGGGCGAGGTGCTCCGGCGTGCAGTGATTGCCGGGCAGGTTGGCGAGTTCCCGGGCGAGATTGATGCCCTCACCGGTCTGGGCACCCACGTTGAGGGCCTTGCGTGCGCTCGTGGCAGAGCGCGTGTCGCTGGTGACGACCTGCAGTTTTTTCAGGGCCGGCGCCGCTTTGGGTTTGGACAGGGTCGCGCCGTAGCGATAGCGGCCGCGGGCCAGGTCCCGACCGAGGTTGGTAAAGAACCAGTCCTGGTCCTGTTTGGGAATGGCCAGGGCGTCGCTCTCGAAGCGGGCATCGGCGGCCATGGACGCCAGCACGGCCTTTGCCGCCGCGGCGCTGACCTGACGCAGGTCATCACGGCTTCCCTTGTTGTCGCCGCAGCCCAGAAGTACGATGCGGGCCGCTTCGCCGGTGCTGTGCAGCGTCAGCGTCTGGCCCGCCTTGCCCGTGAACTCACCGCCTTTGAGCGCCGCGGATACCAGCCCTCCGGAATCCTTGTCCAGGGCTCTGGCGGCGCGGTCGAGTTTTTTGGACGCGGGGATGGGCAGGACGGCGCACTGGCAGCGCAGGGCGGAGGACTTGTCTGCCGTGGTGGCGGAAAAACGCAGGGAGGGCATAGCTATTCTCTCGGTTGAACAATCGCGCTAGTGTAAAATGAATAGGACGCAAACTGAACTCGCCATTGTCGTCGCTCCCGGCGACGTCATTTCCTTACAGGCTGGAAACCATAAGTGAAGCTCCGCAGCTATCTCGCCAGTGACGTGCTGGGACACACCTTCGCCGTCAGTGCCGTCCTCCTTGCGATCATTATCACGGGCCGGTTCGTCAAGTATCTCGCCGAGGCGGCAGCGGGCAAGCTCGCGGCGGATATTCTGCTGCCCGTGATGGTGTTCCGGTTGCCGGGGTTTCTGGAACTGCTGCTGCCCCTGGGGCTCTTCATCGGCATACTCATGGCCTACGGGCGCCTGTACGTCGAGAGCGAGATGGTTATTCTCAGTGCCTGCGGTGTGGGCCCCGGCCGTCTGGCGCGCTTTACCCTGGCTCCGGCCTTTGTGGTGATGGGTCTGGTGGCGGTGCTTGCGCTCTACCTCACCCCCCAGGGTGCGGCGCGCTCCGAGGCGCTGCTGAACGACCCCCGGGCGATCCAGGGGCTGCAGTTCCTCGCCGCTGGACGCTTCCAGCCCCGGGGCGATGACGGCGCCGTTTCCTACGCCGCGTCCATCGACGCGGACGAGGGCGAACTGCAGCAGGTGTTCCTCTACGCGCCGGGAGAGGGCGACAGCCCACTCGGCCGGAACAGTGTGACCGTGGCTCGGGAGGGGCAGGTGATCCAGGATCCGGCCTCGGGGCAGCGCTACCTCGAGTTGCAGCAGGGCTTTCGCTTCACGGGCACTCCCGGAGATCTGGACTATCAGATCATCAGCTTCGATGTGTTCGCCGAGCGCCTCCCCCAGGAGCGCTCCCTGCGCCGAAGCCAGCCCGTGGATGCCAGGGCTACCGCTGATCTGCTCGAGTCATCGGTGCTGGAGGACCAGGCGGCGCTGCACTGGCGTTTCTCGCTCATCGTCATGGTGCCGATCGTGGCGCTCCTGGCGCTGAGTCTGAGCAAGACCAACCACCGCCGCGGGCGATACATCAAGCTCGCTCCGGCCCTGATACTGCATCTGGCCTACCTCATGCTTCTGGCCAGCGGTCGCACCCGCATCGCCGAGGGCAGCGCCGAGGTCGAGCTGCTGTGGATGATTCACGGCGCCTTTCTACTGCTGGCCCTGGTGCTCCTGTTCGGCGGTGACAGCCTGCGGCGCCTGAGGATACGGCGATGAAAGGTCTGGACCGCTATATCGCCCGCACCGTCTGGTGGTCGATCCTGCTGGTACTGCTGGTGATCGTGGGGATCGATGCCCTATCGGCATTCATCGACGAGGCGGATGATCGCAGCGATGCCTATGGATTTGCCCAGATCGGTCAGTACGTCCTGCTCACCATCCCCGGGCGCTGCTACGAGTTCATACCCTTCGCGGCGCTGATTGGCTCCCTCATTGGCCTCGGTCAGTTGGCGTCGTCCAGCGAACTCGTGGTGATGCGGGCCGCGGGAGTTTCCAATCTTCGCCTGGTGTGGACCGTTCTGCAGCAGGCCGTGGTGATCGCCCTGCTGGGCTTCCTCCTCGGTGAATATGTGGCGCCGGCGGCGGAGCAGCGTGCCCAGAGCGGCCGGGCCCTGGCGCTGTACGCGGATCAACAGCTGGGGCAGGAGCAGGGTGTCTGGCGCCGCGACGGCCGGCGCTTCCTCCACGCCCGGGCCGTGAGCAGCGAAGGTCGCATCTTCGGTGTCACGCTCTACGAATTCGATGAGGGCGGCTGGCTGGAGCGGGTGCTGTTCGCGGACAGTGGCCGGTATCGCAACGATGGCTGGGCCCTGCGTGATGTCGTGATCAGCCGCTTTGGCAGGGATCCCGGCGTTTCCCGGGATCAGCAGGATGCGATGTATCTGCCCAGCAATATCACTCCGCAGATTCTCGAACTCGAAAACGTGGCTCCGTCGCAGTTGGCGCTGCGGGATCTGTGGGGCTATGCGACGTTCCTGCGCACCCAGGGCGAGGACCCCGTGGAGTTTGAACTGGCTACCTGGAAGAAGCTGCTGCAGCCGGCGGCGGTGGCGGCGCTGGTGCTGCTTGCGGTGTCCTTCGTCTTTGGCCCGCTGCGCGATGGCACCCTGGGTTTCCGCATCTTTGCCGGCGTGATGGTAGGCGTGCTGTTTCGCCTGAGCCAGGATCTGCTCGGCCCGGCGAGTCTGGTATTCGGTTTTCCACCGTTTTACGCGGCGGCGGTGCCCGTGGCTCTCAGCATCCTGATCGGCATCTTTCTGCTGCGCCGGGTCTGACGCCGGCCCCTAAGCGGGCGGTGGGGTGGGCGTTTTGTCGCGGGAGCTCTTTGGCAGCAGTACCAGCTCCGTCCCGGACAGGTAATCGTGCCAGCAGCGGCGACGGCGGTCGCCAAGGCACCACAGATAGCCCAGGCCAAAGCTGGCCGCAGAGAGCAGGGCGGCACCGCAGCGCGTGACGGTGCGTCCGAAGGTGAGCTCATTTCCCGGCATGGGTACGAGCTTCACGCGCCAGGCCTGCATTCCCAGGGTCTGACCGCTCTTCAGCCAGAAAATCGAAAAGAAGCCGATGCAACACACGATCGCAATGCTCTGGACGACGATGGGCGGGAGCAGCTCATCGGCTCCGTCGTCCAGGAGGGTGCGAATACCCATGGCAATGGCGGTGCTGACCATGATCAGGGGAATGACGAGCAGGGTGTCGTAGACAATGGCCATCAGCCGGCGCAGGAGACCGGGCGGGGGCAGGGGAGCGTCGTCCATCGGTTCCTCAGCTCTCGTCCGGGTCGTCGAGGCGAATATGGCTCGTATCGGGGGCCTGGCCGCCGGTTTCGCGGCGTTCGTCGGGACTAAGCAGGTCGCTGCCGCTCTCCGCCAGCGAGAATCCGTCGCCCGTAACTGGTGCCGCAGCGGGTGCGGGGGCGCAGTCGCTCAGGTCGAAGTCACCTTCGGCGAGGCTGATGGATGACGTGTCCGGGGCCGCTGCCCCGCCATCGTCGCGCTGCTCGGACAGGCGTTCGCCTACGGCGGCGACCTGCAGGTCCGGCGCCGCCACCGGGGCTGCGGGCTCAGGGACGGCACTGCCAAGGCGCTCTCCCACCGCGGCCAGTGACAGGTGATCCAGGTCGATATGGGCCGGCGGCGTCTCCCGTCGTTCGTCGGCGCGCAGGACATCGCTGCCCGCGGGTGCGAGACTCAGGCCTGGAGGCTCCGGTGAGGGCTGCTGCGCTGCCGGGGCTGAGGGCGCGCTGGCAGGCCCACCGCTGGCGGGGGGCGCCGGCGTTTCCGTCGTCGTCGCAGGGGCAGTGCCATCCGCGGCCTCCGCTGGCACTATCAGGGCCCGGGCACCGGCGGCGGCCATGGCTTTCTGGTAGCGCAGCGCCGTGCTCTCGTCGCAGTCGCGCTTGATGCGCTGGCGTTGCCCCGAGAAGAGGCGATTCAGCGTCGATTCGTCGGCTTTGAACAGTTTGGCGAGGGCTGGTCGCACCGTCGCTTCGTCGAAGCCGGAGAGGCATTCGCCGCCAAAGTAAATGTTGAAGCGCTGGTTGTCGGTCATGGACATGGGCACAGTATAATCCGCCCCCCGGCAAAGGAGGAAGCATGACGGTTGAGGAGCAGATAGGGACCCGCCTGACGGAGGCGTTCGGACCCGCGTATTTCGAGCTGGACAACGAGAGTAGCCAGCACAGCGTCCCCCCCAATTCCGAAACCCATTTTCGCGTGGTGATGGCGGCGGATGCGTTTGAGGGCAAGCGCCCCGTTGCACGCCATCAACTGGTGTACGGTGTGCTTGCAGACCTGATGCAGAATCCGATCCACGCGCTCGCGCTGCATCTTTATACCCCCGAGGAGTGGAATCGGGAGCGTGCCGCCCCCGAATCCCCCGCCTGCCTGGGGGGCAGCAAGTCCGACCCCGAAGGAGGGGCCTGATGTCTTACATCGTTGCCGCCATGTACAAGTTTGTGGAGCTGCCCGACTACGAGGCGCTGCGCGAACCCCTCCTGGACGTCTGCCGCGAGGCGGGCATCAAGGGTACGCTGCTGCTGGCAAAGGAAGGCCTTAACGGCACCGTCTCTGGTACGCGCGAGGGCCTGGACACCTTGCTGGCTTATTTGCGCAGCGATGTGCGCCTGGTGGATCTGGAGCACAAGGAGTCCGTGCACGAGAGCCCGCCGTTCCTGCGCATGAAGGTCAAACTCAAGCGCGAGATCGTGACCATGGGCGTGCCCGGCGTCGACCCCAAACGGGTGGTGGGCTCCTATGTGGCGCCCCGGGACTGGAATGCGCTGCTCGATGACCCCGACGTCGTGCTCGTCGATACCAGAAATGATTATGAGTACGCGATCGGCAGCTTCGATGGGGCTATCGATCCCCGGATCGAAACGTTTCGCGAGTTCCCCGCCTGGGTGGCGGAGAATCTGGATCCGGCGCGCAACCGCAAGGTCGCCATGTTCTGCACCGGCGGAATTCGTTGCGAAAAGGCATCCTCTTATCTGCTCGAGCAGGGCTTCGAGGAGGTGTACCACCTGCGCGGGGGGATTCTGAAGTACCTCGAGGAGGTGCCCGAAGACGATACGCGCTGGCACGGTGAGTGTTTTGTCTTCGACGATCGGGTCGCGGTCGATCACCAGTTGCAGAAAGGGCACTACGACCAGTGCTTCGCCTGTCGTCATCCCGTCAGCGCTGAAGACATGGCCAGCCCCGCCTACCAGAAGGGGGTGAGCTGCCCTCACTGCATCGATCGCCAGAGCGATGAGCAGCGGGCGCGCTTCGCCGAGCGTCAGCGCCAGGTCGAACTGGCGAAACAGCGTGGTGAGCAGCACATCGGTGATGGCGAGGCCATCAGCCCTCACCCGGAAATTGCGGATGGACTCTGACGGTCCCGGAGACTTCGTCAGCTGCGGCGTGCGGCTGGTGCAGCTGCTCGAGGCCTATGGCATCGATACGGTGTTTGGTATTCCGGGAAATCACACGGTGCAGCTGTATCGCGGCCTGGGTGGCAGTCGTATCCGACACATTTCACCGCGCCATGAGCAGGGCGCCGCATTCATGGCAGATGGTTATGCCCGGGCTACGGGACGGCCCGCCGCCTGCTTTCTGATTTCCGGGCCTGGCCTCGGCAACGCGGTAACGCCCATGATGCAGGCCCTGGGGGATTCCATTCCCATGCTGGTGATAACGGCGGTGGCGGCGCGCTCCCAGCTGGGCCTGGGAGAGGGGCGCCTGCACGAGCTGCCGGATCAGCGAGCCCTGGCCAGCCAGTGCAGTCGCTTCAGTCACACGCTGATGGACCCGGCGGAGTTACCCAGAGTGCTCGCCCGGGCCTTCGCGTTGTTCGCGAGCGAGCGACCGGGTCCGGTGCATATCGAACTGCCGCTGGATGTGATCACCGCCGATGCCGCTCATGTCAGTCCCGAGCCCTGGCCCCTGCCTGCGGGCGGAGCGGCGGCGCGCCATGGGGTAGGGGAACTGGCCCGGCGCCTCGACGCGGCTCAGCGTCCCCTGATCATCGCGGGGGGCGGCTCCGTGTCAGCAGCCGCGGAACTTCGGGACCTGGCGGAGTGGCTGGACGCTCCCGTGCTGACGACGGTCAACGGCAAGGGCGTTCTCCCTCCGGATCATCCGCTGGCGCTGAACGGCAGCCCCAGCCTGGGCAGCTGCCGCGAGGCCATGGGCGACGCCGATGTGGTGCTGGCCATCGGCACCGAGTTCGGTGAAACCGACTACGACATGCTGTTCCTCGGCGAACTTCCGGCCCTGAGTTGGCTTGCACGCATCGATATCGACAGTGCGCAGCTGTGCCGTAATCAGCGCGCCGACCTGGCCCTCTGTGGCGATGCGCGGGAGACCCTGCGGGAACTCGCGTCCCTGTTGCCGGAGCAGCGTCGGTCTCGCGAAGGCGCACAGCGAGCGGAGCGGGTGCGCCGTGCCATCGCCGATGAGGAACATGTGCACCCCGATATGGCCGCCCTCTTTGCGACGCTGCAGGAAACGCTCCCCGGCCTGTGCCTCGTGGGGGACAGCACGCTGCCGACCTACTACGCGGTCTGGCAGTATGGGGCGCAGGCAGTGCGCCGCTATTTTCATTCCGCCACCGGCGCCGGAACCCTGGGGTACGCCATCCCGGCGGCCATGGGAGCTCGCCAGGCGCTGGATGACGAGATAGCGGTGGTGGCGTTGATCGGTGATGGTGCGGCGCAGTTCACCTTCATGGAGCTTGCCGCCGCGGTGCAGGAAGAGCTGCCGATCATCGTGCTGCTCTGGAACAACAACGGTTACCGGGAAATCCGCGCCGGCATGGAAGCGGCGGCCATCCCGGCGATCGGCGTGGCGATTGATGCACCGGATTTTCTCGCCGCTGCCCGTGCCCTCGGTTGTGCCGCCGAACGCGTAGAATCACCGGGCGAGCTGGCGCCCGCGCTGCAGCGTGCCCGGGGCGCATCGCGGCCTACATTGCTCGAGCTGCCGGAAACGGCATTTCTTAATCAGCCGGCGGGTGGCTGGTACTGAGGACTGAAGATGGCATTTATCGATGAAGACGAGGACTCCGAAACGCGGGTGCGAAGCAGCACGGCCCTGCGTCACGTGCTGGTATTCCAGCTGAAGCTGGCCGCAGATGCCTTCCGGGATTTTCTCCTCAGTCCCCTGAGCATCGTCGCCTTTGCCATCGACGTGGTGCGCAGGCCCAAGGTCAAGAACAGCCTCTATCTCCGCCTCATGCTGCTGGGTCGTCGGTCCGATCACTTCATCAATCTCTTCGACGACTACCGGGACAGTGGCAATTTCACCATTGATCACGCGGTCGATGAGCTGGAAGAGTTGCTGCGTCCCGTAGCAAATGGCGGTGGGGAAGGGCGTTCCGCCGGGGACCGGGGTACGGCGGAGGATAGCGAGACCCGGGATCAGAAGTGAGATCGCAGCTTGGGAAGAAACCGTCCCACGGGAACAAAAATACTCTGGCTGACACCGTCTCCCCGGGAGATGACACCCAGATATCTCGGCGATTCGCCGATGCTGAATACACCCCCTCCGGAAGCTCCCTGTTGTAGCGCGCAGCTGCCGCGATAGTCGCTCCCGTCCAGTCCCGCGATGGCGCAGTGAACGACGGTCTGCGCACCGTCGGCGCGATCCCGGGGAAAGCCCACCA
>CAXBBA010000065.1:0-8003 GCA_963973805.1 uncultured Halieaceae bacterium
GCAAGAGCGTGCGAGCGATGGAGAGCATGGCGGTGGTTCCGGTGCGAAAACCCCAGTGTAGCGCCCATTGGGGGCGCCTCAAGACCTAATCGGCGGCGGCCTGGCTTGCCCGCCGACGCAGCAGCACACGCCCGGCGAAGACGCCGGCTTCGAACAGCAGCCACATGGGGATCGCCAGCAGGGACTGGGAGATCACGTCCGGCGGTGTGAGAAGCATGCCAAAGACGAAGCAGCCGACGACGATGTAGGGGCGTTTCTTCGCGAGGCTGTCCGGCGTGGTGAGGCCGGACCAGATGGCGATGAGGGCCGCGATGGGTATCTCGAAGGCCACGCCGAAGGCGAAGAACAGCTTGAGCACAAAGTCCAGGTAGCGGTTGATGTCCGTCATGATCGCGATGCCTTCCGGCGCCACGCTGGTGAAGAAGGCGAAGATCACCGGAAAGACCACGAAGTAGGCGAAAGCGGCGCCCAGGTAGAACAGCGCCACGGAGCTGGCGAGGATCGGCACCGCGAAGCGTTTTTCGTTGCGATACATGCCCGGCGCGATGAATGCCCAGGCCTGGTACAGCACGTAGGGCATGGCGGCGAAGATCGCGGTGAACAGGGTGAGCTTGAAGGGCGTGAGGAACGGTGAGGCCACCTCCGTGGCAATCATACTCGCGCCTTCGGGCAGCAGGGCCCGCAGCGGCTCGGAAACAAAGGCGTAGATATCGTTGGCGAAGGGGAACAGCACGATAAAACAGATCAGCACCGCCAGGATGGCGCGCAGCAGGCGATCGCGCAGCTCCGTCAGATGCGCCACGAGGGGCATGGGAGTGTCCTGCTCTTCCGTCACGGCGTGTCGTTCCCGTCCCGTTTCTCAGTGCCCGTCGATGCATCCACCGAAGTGGGGCGTTCCTCGCGCTCTTCGAGGCCGGACCGGTCTCCATCGTCCAGGGCTTCGAAGGGGCTGAGGGGGGAGCTCAGGCCCTTGCGCAGCGCATCCGCCTCGTCGCGCAGCTGGTCCCGGCTCTCTTTGAGGCCGCGCATGATCTCATCGTTGTGCAGCTCCTGCTGCACTTCCTGTTTGATCTCGTTGAAGCCGCGGCGGAAACGATTCAGCCAGGCGGTGCCGGTGCGTATGGCTTCCGGAAGGCGCTCGGGTCCAATCACCAGCAAGGCGACTACGCCGATGATGATCAGCTCGGCAAAGCCGATGTCGAACATGGGCGGGCTCCCGCAGGGTCAGACTTTGCTGCTGTCGTCTTTGGACGGCGTCTCGGCTGCGACGGATTCCTGGGGCGCGCCGCCGTTCTCTTCGTCTTTCTTGTCACCCTCGTCCTGCATGCTGTTGCGGAAGCCCTTCACTGCACTGCCGAGGTCCGAGCCCAGGGTTCGCAGGCGCTTTGTGCCAAACAGCATGATGACGATGGCGAGAATGATGAGCAGCTGCCAGATGCTGATTCCACCTAATCCCATAACGTTCTCCTTCGAGGGCCAGCATTTTCTGCTGCCCGTTGTTGCCTAGTCCGCGGCGGTGTTGCGCGCGGCTTTTTCCGCGTGCCCGGAGAGGCCGAAGCGCTGTTCCAGGCATACGATCACGTCCGTCGATGTCAGGCCCTGGTGACTGAGTAACACAAGACTGTGAAACCACAGATCTGCCACCTCGCCTACCAGGGCACGGCGAAGTTCCTCATCGCCGCTGCCATCGTGGTCCTTGGCGGCGATGATGACTTCCGTCGCCTCCTCGCCCACCTTTTCCAGAATCTTGTTCAGGCCCTTTGCGTAAAGACTCGCTACATAGGACTCGCCCGGTGCGGCGTCGCGGCGCTCTGCGAGCACCTGATCCAGGGCTGCGAGCAGTGCGTCACCGGTCGCCATAGATCACCTCGGGATCCTTGAGGACGGGCTCAATGGGCTTCCACTGGCCGTCTTCCAGGCGGCGGTAAAAACAGTGCTCCCGTCCCGTGTGGCAGGCCATGCCGCCCACTTGTTCCACTTCGAGGAGCAGCGCATCGCCGTCGCAGTCCAGGCGCAGGCTGTGCAGATTCTGCACGTGACCCGAGGTCTCGCCCTTGCGCCACAGGGCGCCGCGGGACCGGGACCAGTATACGGCGCGCTGCTCAGCGATGGTACAACGCAGCGCCTCCTCGTTCATCCACGCCAGCATCAGGACGCGGCCACTCTTGTAGTCCTGGGCGATCGCCGCAACGAGGCCGTCGTCGTTCCAGCGAATCTCGTCCAGGCAGTCTGCCGTACTCACAGGGAACTCCCGCAAAAGGCGCGATTATCGCACATGGGTGGGGCCTCCGGTCAGCGGTTCGCGCAGGGCCACGCCAGGAGCACGGCGGCGGCGAGCAGTCCCCAGCTCGCGGCGGGCACCTGGCCCAGCAGGTCCCGCGCTGCCGGAGAGGCGATGGCTGCAGCGGCGATGCAGGCCGCCGCGGCGAGGTAGCGGCGACGCCGGTCGCGCCGGGCTGCTTCCCGGGCCTGCTTTTCTGCTATGAGCTGTTGTTCCAGGCGCTGCTGGCGGTCGCGCTGGCCCTGGAGGTTCTCAAGCACCACTTCCGGAAGCTGGGGCAGTTGTTCCAGCCACGCGGGGGCGTGGTGTTGCAGGCGGCGCACCAGCGTCTGGGGCGAGTAGCGCTCGCTGATCCATTTTTCGAGGAACGGCATCGCCGTGTCCCAGAGATTCAGCTGGGGGTAGAGCTGGCGCCCCAGACCCTCGATGTTCAGCAGGGTCTTCTGCAGCAGCACCAGCGACGGCTGCACTTCCATGTCGAAGCGCGCGGCGGTGCGGAACAGGTAGATCAGCATCTGACCGAAGGAAATCTCGGCGATGGGGCGCTCAAACACGGGCTCGCAGACCGCACGCATTGCCGCCTCGAAGTCCTGCACGCGGGTATGGGCGGGCACCCAGCCGCACTCCACGTGCAACTGGGCCACCTCGCGGTAGTCGCGGCGGAAAATCGCCAGCAGATTGCGCGCCAGGTAGTACTGATCGTCCTCACTCAATGAACCGATGATGGCGCAGTCGATGGCGATGTAGCGCGGGTCGGCGGGGTCCGTCGCATCCACGAAGATGTTTCCGGGATGCATGTCGGCGTGGAAGAAGCTGTCGCGGAACACCTGGGTGAAGAAGATTTCGACGCCCCGCTCGCCCAGTACCTTCAGGTCCACATTCTTCTCGCGCAGCGTGTCGAGGTCCGTGACCGGGATGCCGCGGATACGCTCCATCACCATCACGTTCCGGCGCGTGTAGTCCCAGAACACCTCGGGTACGTAGACCAGGCTGCCATCGGCGAAGTTGCGCCGCAGTTGCGAGGCATTGGCGGCTTCGCGGCCCAGGTCCAGTTCGTCGAGAATCGTCTGGCGATAGTCCCGCACCACCTCGACGGGGCGCAGGCGCCGACCGTCGCGGAACCAGCGCTCCAGCGCCCGCGCGAGCATGTCCATCAGTGCCAGGTCCTTGCGGATCACCGCCTCGATGCCCGGGCGTATCACCTTGGCGACCACCTCCCGGCCTTCGCGGGTCCGCGCCGAGTGCACCTGGGCGACGGAGGCGGATGCCAGGGGTTCGCGATCGAAGCGTTCGAAGACCACATCGACGCTGTCGCCCAGGGCGTCCTCGATGATGGCCACCGCTTCCCGGGCATCGAAAGGGGGAACCTGATCCTGGAGCCTGGCCAGTTCGTCCGCCAGGTCCTCGGGCAACAGGTCGCGCCGCGTCGAGAGCATCTGGCCAAATTTGATGAATACCGGCCCCAGTTCCTCCAGGGCCCGGCGCAGGCGCTCTCCCCGGGGGCCGTCGCTGCCATGGAGGCGCCAGGGATTCAGGCGCAGCAGCGTCCGGAGCACGGGGTGGCGGGCCTGCTCCGGCAACAGATCGTCCAGACGGTAGCGTCCGGTGACGCGGCATATCTCTACGAAACGGCGCAGCCTGACCATCAGTTGTCCCGCAGGCGCTCCAGGCGCAGACGCAGATTTTCGACGCGCTGGCCGAGGCGCTCGCTGCGTTCCCGAAGCTGTTGCACGTCGCTGTAGAAGGATTCGAGGGCCAGGGGCGGTGGTGCGAGGCGGGCCTCTTCCTGGGCGAATTCCTGCAGCTGGCGGCGCAGGCTGCCTGCGGCCTGGCGGGACCAGTCCACGGCACCGCGCAGCATGGTCGCCAGCTGGTGGCCGGCGACGTCGCCCAAACCGTCCACCAGCGGTGCTTCCCAGTCGATGTCGAGGTCGCTGAACACGCGTTGCATCGAGGTGAGAGCGGTGCTCGAGCCCTCCAGCGACAGGCCGCCGTTGATCAGCGTCGCTGCCGGGTCCTCGGAGCGTGCGAGTTCGCCAAAGTCCGCCGCCGTGCCGCGCACGCGCGTGGCCACGGGGCCTTCGTAGACTCCGCGCAGCTTCAGCTGACCTTCGGCGTCCGCCTCGAGGTAGAGGGTGATCGCCGGACGCGTGCATTCCAGGGCCACCACCTGGCCCTGCAGGGCGCGCAGGGACTGGACGCTGTGGGGCGAGAGCGCGAGGGCGCGATTGATCGCCGCCTCGGCAGCCGCGAGTCCTGCGGTGTGCAGCGCCGGCATTTCCAGCGCGGGGCCGTGGGAGCTGTCACTCATGCTGTGTTACTTGAAGCCGCGGTGCACGGCGACGATGCCGCCGGTCATGTTGTGGTAGTCGCAGCGCAGGAACCCGGCATTCTCCATCATCTCGCGCAGCGTCTCCTGGTCCGGGTGCATGCGGATGGACTCCGCCAGGTACTGGTAGCTGTCGCTGTCGCCGGCCACCAGGCGGCCGAGGTTGGGCAGTATGCCGAAGGAGTAGGCGTCGTAGGCGCGGCTCAGCAGCGGGTTTTTCGGCTTCGAGAACTCCAGCACCAGCAGGCGGCCGCCCGGCTTGAGCACCCGGTACATCGAGCGCAGGGCCAGGTCCTTGTCGGTCACGTTGCGCAGGCCGAAGGCGATGGTGATGCAGTCGAAGTGGTCGTCGGGGAACGGCAGGTACTGCGCGTCCGCCTGCACGTAGTGCAGATTGCCACTCACGCCCCGATCCATGAGCCGGTCCCGGCCCACACTGAGCATATTGGCGTTGATGTCCGCCAGCACCACTTCACCTTCGTCGCCGGTCATGGGCGCGAACCTGGCCGCCAGGTCGCCGGTGCCGCCGGCGATGTCCAGCACCCGGTTACCGCGGCGCACCCCCGAGAGCTCGATGGTGAAGCGCTTCCAGATGCGGTGGATGCCCGCCGACATGAGGTCGTTCATCAGATCGTAGCGCGTGGCCACGGAATCGAAGACGTTGCCGACCAGGCCGGCTTTCTCGTCGGTTTTTACTTCGCGGTAGCCGAAGTGCGTGTTGTCCTTGTCGCTCATTACTGCAGATCCGGTGAACGGGTCGGGCATTGTAGCCTGTAGGAGCGGTGGATTGGGGGCGCCGATTCCGCCCTGAGCCCGGTTAATCCAGCGATTTGTGGAAGCGTTTGGTGGCGATGGTCAGCATGACGGCGGTGAACACCAGCAGCCAGGCGACATCCGGCAACAGCTCCCCCGTTTCGGCGCTGCGCAGACAGACGCCGCGGATCAGGCGCACAAAGTGCGTGGCGGGCAGAGCCTCGGCGATGTACTGCGCGGCAAGGGGCATCGCGTCGTAGGGAAACATGAAGCCGCTCAGCAGAATGGACGGCATGAGGATGAACACCGTCATCTGCATCGCTTCCATCTGGGTGGAGGCGATCGTGGAAATCAGCAGGCCCAGGGCCAGGCTGGCGCCGATGAAGGCGAGGGTCACGATGCCCAGGTCCACCAGCGAGCCCTGCACCGGCACGGCAAACACCAGGCGTCCGAGCCCGAGAATGATGATGATCTGGATCAGCCCGATGAACACGTAGGGCACCAGCTTGCCTATCATCAGCTCCAGGGAGCGAATCGGCGTGGTGATCAGGAGCTCCAGATTGCCCCGCTCGCGCTCGCGCACCAGGGCCACGGAGGTGAACAGGATCATGGTCATCGTGAGGATGATCGCGGTGAGGCCGGGCACGATGTTCACCTGGGAGCGCCGCTCCGGATTGAAGAACAGGGCGACCTCGAAGCTGGGGTCCCCGCTGCTGTAGGCGCCGGGCGGAGTCCCCGCCTGCAGGGGCAGGGGCATGCTGCGCAGGGAGAGGATCGCGGATCCCACCATCGTATCCGAGCCATCCACGAGCCACTGGCCGACGGTCTCGCCCGCCGACAGGCGCTTGGTCAGGTCCCGGGGGAGCACCAGGGCCGCACGAATCCTGCCGGCGACGATCGCCGCTTCGGCCTCCGCAGGGGTATCGTAGGTGGCGACGAAGTCCACCACCTGGGTTGTGCGCACGAGCTCCGTGATGCCCCGGGCTACGGCGTTGCCGCTCAGGTCCACGACACCCACGGGGATGTCGCGCACCATGGTGTTGATCGCGTAGCCGAACAACAGAAGCTGGATCAGCGGGATCATGACCACCATGCCGAAGGTGAGGCGGTCCCGGGACAGCTGACGGAGTTCCTTGCGGGTGATGGCGTTGATGCGTCGGGCGGCACTCATGGCGCTTCGCTCCCGGCGGTATTCGCCACGAATACATCCTCGAGGCTCGGCCGCGCAGGTGCGAAGCTGAGGTCGGGGCGCTGCAGGTGATTGCGCAATAGCACCGTTGCCTCGCCCGCGGTATCGCGGCGCATGAGTACGCGCAGGTGCAGGCCCTGCTGGGCGGCGGACTGCACCTCGCCCAGGGCCAGCAGCTGGTCCTTTGCCTGGCGCAGGTTCGGCCCGCTCACTTCGATCACCCGCCCCTGGAGGTCCCCCATCAGCCGTTCCGGTGGGCCGTGGATGCGCAGGTTGCCCGTTTCGAGCACGGCCAGCTGGTGACAACGCTCCGCTTCGTCCATGTAATGGGTGGAGACGAGGATGGTGGTGCCTTCGTCTATCAGATCGAACAGCTTCTCCCAGAAGTCCCGGCGGTTCTGGGGGTCCACCGCCGAGGTGGGCTCGTCGAGAATGAGCAGGCGCGGCCTGTGCAAGGTGGACACCGCGAGGGACAGGCGCTGGCGCTGGCCGCCACTCATGGCCCGGGCGAGGCGGTCGGCCATGGGGCGCAGGTTGTAGCGGTCCAGCAGTTCCCCCACGCGCGCCGCCGCGTCGCGGCGGGACAGCCCGAAGATCTCCGCCATAAAGGCCATGTTCTCCGCCACCGTGAGATCGTCGTAGAGGGAGAACTTCTGGGTCATGTAGCCGATCTGCCGGCGCAGTGCCTCGGCGTCCTTCGGTATGTCCAGCCCGAGCACTCTGGCCTCCCCGGCGCTGGGGGTCAGCAGCCCGCAGAGCATGCGGATGGCGGTGGTCTTGCCGGAGCCGTTGGGTCCCAGGAAGCCGTAGATCTGGCCCGCGGGGATATCCAGGTCCAGGCTGTTCACGGCCACCAGCTCACCAAAGCGCCGGGTCAGGCCCCGGGTGTGGACGGCGATGTCAGTCATTCGCCAGGTGGACCTGCACGGGCACTCCCGTCGGCAGTTCCTGCCCGTCGACAATATCGTATTCGGCCATGTACACCAGGCGCGCCCGGTCGCTCGCATTCAGCGCGTAATAGGGCGTGAAGGCGGGGTCCCTGGAGATCCAGCGCAGGCGGCCGGTGAAATTCCTGTCCAGGCCGTCGATGTGCACCGGGTATTCATTGCCGATGGACAACCGGGCCCGCCAGGGCTCGGGGACAAAGACCCGGGCGTAGGGCTGATCCCCCGCCAGCAGTACGGCCAGGGTGGCCCCCGTCGTCACGCGTTCTCCTACGTTGAAGGGCAGGCTGTCGAGATAGGCATCCCGGGTGGCGACGACGCTGAGCTCTGACAGTCGATGCTCCTCCAGAGCGAGCTGCGCCTCGGCCGCCTTCAATGAGGCGGCGCCCGCGTCCAGCTGTTCCTGGCGGGTGCCGTTGGTGAGACGCAGCAGTTCTTCCTCCGCTGACTCCAGGTTGGCTTCGGCCTCGTCGCGGCTTGCCAGTGCCCGGTCCAGTTCCGATCGTG
>CAXBBA010000066.1:0-7976 GCA_963973805.1 uncultured Halieaceae bacterium
AAATGCGAAACAGATACTTGTCCTCGACGGAGATCAGGCTTCGGCCCTCGCCGTGTGCCGCTCCCTCGCCAGGGCAGGTTATGCGGTCACCCTGGCCGGTGCTTCGAAGCAGAACCACTTTGCCCGCTCCAACAGCGTGCTCCGCTACCGGGTGTATCCCCATCCATTGCGCAATGAATCGGGATTCTGCGACTGGCTGGCGGCATATGTAAAGCACGAAGCGCCCCAGCTGGTGATACCGGTCACAGAAAGGACCCTGGGCGCGGTCCTGGGCAATCCCGAACTCATGGCGCTGCCTTGCGTCGCCCGCGCCTCTCGGGAGTCCCTGGACCAGGTTCTGGACAAGAATCGCACCTTCACGCTGGCCGAGCGCCATGGTGTAGCCGTGCCCGAGTCGCGCCTCGTCACACGCCTGGCAGACCTGGACGAAGCGCTAGTGGGCGCGGAGTACCCCGTGGTACTGAAACCCGCCCAGTCCGTCACGGGCAGCTCCAGTGAGCGCCAGGCCCATGTCGTCGAGTACGCCACCAGTGAAAAGCAGCTTCGCAAGCGCCTCACGACCCTTCTGAAGACAACCGCGGTAATCCTCCAACCCGTGTTTCAGGGACAGGGCGTGGGCGTCGAGGTTCTCGCCAAAGACGGCGACATCCTCTACGCATTCCAGCACCGTCGCCTGCACGAAGTCCCCCTCACCGGGGGTGGAAGCAGTCTGCGGGTTAGTGAGGACGTCGCCCCGGAGCTGCTGGAGGCCTCCGAGAGGCTGATCGCTGCGCTCCAATGGACGGGCGTCGCCATGGTGGAGTTCAAGTGGCAACCCGACACCCGCGAATACCGGCTGATGGAAATCAACGGCCGCTTCTGGGGCTCTCTGCCGCTGGCCGTTGCGGCAGGTGCGGATTTTCCCGCAATGCTCGCCGCGATGCTTCTGGACGACCAGGTGTCCGGTTTTCGGGACTATCGCCGGGGCGTGTACGCGCGAAACCTCGCCCGGGACCTGCAGTGGCATGAGCTGGTCCTGCGCACCCGACGCACCGCCGTTGGTGAGGCGCCCGGTATCGGTCGCATGCTGCGGGACCTGCTGCTGCTTCTGTCGCCCAAACATTACTTCGACGTGCAGAACCTGGGAGACCCCATACCGGGACTTCTCGAAATTCGTGACCTCGCCATCAATTACCTGCATCGCGCTCGAGACATCCTGGGTGAGAGTTGGTTCACATTGAAGCAGCGCCTCTTTTGGCATAATGGCCGCGTTAGCGTAGCCACGAGATCAGCGGATTCCGTACTGTTTCTCTGCTACGGCAACATCAACCGTAGCGCCGCGGCAGAAGTGCTTTTCCGCAGCCGAGTGGTCGATCGGGACATCGAGATACGGTCCGCTGGTTTTCACGAGCCCGACAACAGGCCGATGGATGAACGCATGGTCGCCCGGATGGAAGAGCGGGGATTATCCTGCGGGGATCTGCGCTCCACCACGGTGACGCGGGAAATGCTTCTGGACAGTGACGTGATTTTTGTTATGGAAAAACGCCATTTTGATGCCGCTGCCGCACTCGCTCCGGAAACTCGCGAACGCATGTTCCTGCTGGGTGGAGGTCTCGCTTCCGAGCAGGCGCCGCGGGCCGAGATAGCCGATCCCTACAATCACAGCGATGGTGTCTACGCCGAGTGTGCTACGCAGCTAGAAGCCGCGATCGGTCAGCTGGCGCACACGCTGGACAAGGCCTGACGCCACCCCCATGGAGCAGGCAGCAGGCAAACTTCGCTTCAGCGTCGTGATTCCCACTCGCGACCGCCCCGAGCTCTTTTCTGTCGCCCTGGCGTCGGTGCTGCAGCAGTCCTTCGAAGACCTCGAAGTGGTCGTCGTGAATGACGGCAGCAGCGATGAGAACTGGAGCAGGTACCAGACGATTGAGGCCCTGAAGAATCCCCGGGTGACCGTGGTCAGTCTGCCGCGTCGCCCCCAGGGGCATGGGCCCAGCTACGCCATCAACTCCGGTGCAGCCAGGGCCCGAGGCGACTATCTTTGCTTTCTGGATGACGACGATGAGTGGATAGATGGCGAGCACCTTGACCGTGCCGCCCGCTGGATCCAGCAATGCGCGTTTACCCCCGACACCCTCTATACCAACCAGCATGCGTACAAACCCGATGGCTCGCGCGTTGGTGGCAAGCTCTGGCTGAATCGCCTGGCCGATCATTGGGACGGCAGCGACGCCGGGGAAGTTACGGTGGAAACTCTGCTGGCGGGAGGCAGCTTCCCTCACCTGAACTGCACCATCATTCGCCGGGCGCTGTTCGAAGAGATTCAGGGATTTGATGACGGCATTCGCTACGAGTGCGAGACGGACCTGTATCTCCGTACCCTCGACCGTGCCCGACACCTTCTCTACGCGCCAGCCTTCGTCGGTCGCCACAACGTCCCCGAAGGTTCGGGGCGCAATAGCGAGTCCACCGCCGTCGACAGGCAGGCCAAGTACCTCTCCCAGGTGCGCGTCTACACCAAGAGCTTTGCCACGGCAGCGCATCCCGCCATCCGCGATGTCAGTCGGAGACGCCTCGGGGATGTGTACCGGAACATGGCCCAGCACTGCCACGATCTCGGTGAGGCGCGCCGGGCCTTTGTTTTTGCGCGCCAGGCGGGAAGCTGTCGCGGCACGCTGCGCTGGGCTGCGCGCACCTGTCTTCTGGGCTTCCAGGCCCTGGGGAGCAAGCGCTGATGGAAGCCCTGCAACTGGCACTGCTGGCCCTGCGCCAACCGCGCATGCTGCGCCCCTACCGGCACATCCTGCTGTTGTCCCATATGCGTGCCAACACCAGTCTTATCGGTCACATCCTCGGCAGCCACGAGCAGATCGACGGCTACTACGAACTGCACATGGGCTACCACTCATGGCGCAGTTTCCAGCGCCAGAAGCTGAAGTACTTCGCAAAACATGCCCCCAAGAAATCGGCGACCAGCCTCTTCGACAAGGTATTGCACAATGACCACCCGGTGGAGCCGGAGCTGTTCAGGAATCACTCCCTGATGTTTACGCTGCGGGGCCCGGAGCGCACGATCCCAAGCATCGTGCGCCTGTACCAGAATGTGGATCCCAGCGAATCCTACGCCTCCGTGGAAGGTGCCGCATCTTACTACATGGAACGGCTGGAAGGCCTCGCCGAGCTGGCCGCAGGAACGGTGAGCCCATTTCTCTTTTACGATGCGGATGACCTGCGCAAAAGGCCGGAAGCACTGCTGCAGGCGATGACCAAGTACCTGGAGCTCGATCACCCCCTGAGCACCCGCTACGAACAGAAGCCCATGACCGGCGCCCAGGGCGCGGGAGACCCGTCCGCCGCCATGGCCCTGGGAGAAATCTCCAGGCAACAGGCGGACTACGGCGATATTGTGGTGCCGCAATCGCTGCTGGACGAGGCACGGCGGCAGTATGCGGTGACGCGAGCAGCCATTCTCCAGTCTCCCCACTGCCTGAGCACGGTCCAGGAGGACTCCTCACCATGATCCGTTCCCAGCAGGGAAAATGTCTGGCGGTTGCGCCCGATGGCTCCGAAGGCCGTGTCCTCGACGCGCCCTCCAATGGCGTGGACTACCGCGATGCCCTGGTCTGCCACGACGGGGCCTCCCACCTCGTCCTATGGGGCACGCCGCGCATTCAGGACCAGGCGCTAACGGAAGAAGCACTCCCCGCACTCCTGGCAAAGCTGCGGGAAGACGCCGATTCCGCCCTCGCAGAACTGGGCGGCGAGTGGGCCCTGGCGGCGAGCCTGCAGGATCAGCTGCCGCTCTTTGCGATCGATCGACTGGGGCGGGTACCCATCTACCTGCGCCAGGCCGGTGGACACCTCTTTGCCTCGACGGACCTCGTAGCACTGCGAGAATGCGCGGCCCCGGCTGGGGGGAACGCGACAAGCCCCCAGGGGGTCTATGCGTACATCTACCATCACATGGTTCCCGCACCGTTCTCCGTAGACCGGGATACGCAGAAACTGAAAGTCGGGCAGCGCCTGCGCGATATTGCGGCACCGCCTGCCTGGTACTGGCAGCCTCGTTTCAGCGAACCCGTCTCCTTTGATCGCAGCGCTGCCCAGGGCGCGTTGATGAAGGGGCTGCGATCAGCGGTGAACCGTTCCCTCGAGGGACCGGGCAAGAAAGCCGCCTTCCTCTCCGGGGGCCTCGACAGCTCCACCGTAGTGGGATGCATGGCCGCAGCGGACTCCCGCTGCGAGGCCTACAGCATTGGCTTTGACGCTGAGGGATACGATGAGATGCCCTTCGCCCGGGCAACAGCACGCCACTTCGGCGTCAAGCTCAACGAGTACTACGTCACCCCCGAGGATGTCCTGGAGGCGTTGCCGACCCTGGCACCGGCCTTCTCGGAACCCTTTGGCAACTCCTCTGCCCTGCCCGCCTATTTCTGCGCCCGGCGGGCAACGCAGGACGGAGTCGAGGTCATGTTGGCAGGCGACGGCGGAGACGAACTCTTTGCCGGCAATGAACGCTATACGCGCCACGGCAGCTTCGACTGGTTCACGTCCCTGCCGGCGCCGCTGCGAGGCGCGGTGCAGACCCTGGTTTCCGCGTTACCCGGGAGCTTCCCCCTGGCGGACAAGGCCCGCAGCTTCCTCCGTCAGGCGAACACCCCCTGGCCCCGGCGACTGTTCTACTACAGCTTTCTGGAGCAGACCCCCCCGGATCAGGTATTCACGGACGCCTTCCTCGCCAATGTGGACACGCAGGCTATCCAGCGCGAGTTGCAGCTCACCTGGGATCGCACCGGACAGGCATCGACCCTGAACCAACTGCTTGCCCTGGACTGGCAGACCACCCTTGCGGTCAACGATCTGCGCAAGGTGGGTGGCGCCTGCGCCCTGGCGGGAGTCGACGTTCGCTACCCCATGCTGGACGACGAACTGCTGGAGCTTTCCCTGAGGATTCCGTCGCAGGAGAAGCTTCGCGGCAAGGAGCTTCGCCACTTCTATCGCCAGACCATGGAGGGCTGGCTGGCACCCGAGACCCTGAGCAAGAGCAAACAGGGCTTCGGGTTACCCTTTGGCGTCTGGATGAGGGAATACGCACCCCTGCGCGAATTCGCCTACGATACGGTGCAGGCGTTTTCTCACCGCGGCCTGCTGCGCACGGACTTTGTCCGCGAGACCCTGGAGCAGCATCGAAGCAGCCACGCGGCGTACTATGGCGAACTGGTATGGATTCTGTGCACCCTGGAGCTGTGGCTTCAGGCTCATCACCCGGAGTTGAACCTTGACTAGACAACTGATCATTCCAACGGTGACTGCCGTGATAGCGGTCCTGAGCATGTTTTCGGCGCCGTCCATCAGTGCTCGGGAGAAGGCGCCCTGGGTCGGCACCAGTTTCGAGGGACTGCCCTGTACCGGTTCCGGAACCGCAAACTTCGGCCCCTATGACTACCGGACAGACAAGGACAAACTCGGCATTGTCGAGAACTACCACTTCACCCCCGAGATGGAACAGCTGCGCTTTCGCCGCCTGCAGGACTCCATCGGCAACGTGCGCTACACGATCACCAAGTTCCCGAATCATCACCGCGCGCTCTATAGCGCCGTGCGCTTTTCGCTGATGGACGCGGACATCAAGCTCAAGCGAAAACACCCGGCGGAGTGCTTTCTGCAGCGCGCGATCGCGTTTCGGCGCAATGATGCGGTCCCCTATCAGCTGTTCGGGCTCTACCTGCATCGCCTGGATCAGTCAGAGAAGGCGCTGGAGTACTATCGCAAGGCCGAGGAGCTGTCTCCCCAGGACCCGATGCTCCAGTACAACATCGCCCTGGTGCTCCTGGATATGGACAACGCAGAAGAAGCCGCGAAGTACGCGGGCCTCGCCTATGGCGCTGGTGTATCACTGCCTGGACTGCGAAACCGACTGGAAGCCGCGGGCTACCAGGTACCCCGGAACGACAACCCCGAAGGAGAATAAACTTGGACGCGCTGGAACTCACCCGCTCCATCATTCGCAGCTGCCTGCAGCTGGCCGATGACGTCACCCTCGATCGCGACACTTATCTCATGGGTAACTTCGCGGAGTTCAATTCCCTGACGATCACGACCATGATCGCCGAGATCGAAGACCAGGTGGACACGGAAATCGACGACGATGAGATATCTGCCGAGATATTCGAGACCGTCGGCGCCCTCGCGGATTTTGTAGAAGAGAAGATGGATTGAGTCCGGCATGGCACTGACTCTTCAGGCAGGCCATTTCGGTGGCGCGCGAGGGGGCTTTCGCATCGTTTTCAGCGATGGGGATCAGGCCCCGCGCGGGCACATCATCTACCTTGCCCCGTTCGGGGAAGAGATGAATCGCTGCCGCCAGGCGGCGGCGACGCAAGCTCGCCTCTTTGCCGCCAGCGGCTACCGCTGCTCCCTCCTCGATCTGTACGGCACGGGGGAAGCCGTGGGCGAACTCGCCGATGCCACGCTCGAGGACTGGATCGCCGGCATCCATGCGGCGGTCGAGGAATGCCGCGATGACGAACCCCTCGTTTTCTGGGGCTGCCGCCTGGGTGCCTGCCTCATGACCCGCTACCTGGCGCGGCATCCGGCCCCCGGAGCGGTCACGGCGCTGCTCTGGCAGCCACAGGTCTCCGGCAAGACCTTCATCACCCAGGCCATTCGCCAGAGAGCCGCCGCGCGCATGGAACAGGGGCTGGAGAAACAGAGCAAGGACGAGGTGATGGCCATGCTGGCAGACGGCGCCACGCTGGAGGTCGGGGGCTACGCGATGAGTGCTCCCCTGGTACACGCCATCGAGACCCTGGACATCGCGGAACCGCTCTCCGCACCCCTGAAGACCGTACACTGGCTCGAACATGACACGGGGGATGGCCGCCCCATTGCCGCCCGAACCCAGAAAGCCATGGATGCCCTGAAGGATCACAGCGAGACCTTCGAGCTGCATCGATTCGCCGGTGCCCCTTTCTGGCAGCTTCACGAGCGCGATAGCTGCGAGGCCCTGGTGGAGGCGAGCACGTCATGTCTCTCGTGAACGCCGCGCAAACGCCTTCCGAAGAAGCGCTCGTGTTCGACTGCGATGGCGCGAAACTCCTCGGCGTACTCCACCACGGCTCACCGGACGCGGACTTTGCGGTGGTGACCATCGTCGCCGGCGGCCCCCAGTACCGGGGCGGTGTCGGGCGACAGCTGGTCACCCTTGGCCGCCGACTGGCGGCAGAAGGCATCCCGGTTTTCCGCTTCGACCATCGCGGTATGGGGGACAGCGCCGGCGCGTTCCGCGGCTTTGAACACATGCAAGGCGATCTGGAGGCCGCCCTCGCGGCACTTCTCACCCGGCGCCCGGGTATTCGCCGGGTGCTCCTGTGGGGCGGATGTGACGCGGCATCGGCGGCGCTGATCAACGCACACTGCTTGCCCCAGGTGGTCGCCATAGCAGTGGCCAACCCGTGGATCACCGACGACAGGATGGCGGACCGTGTGCAACGACAGCACTTTCTCCGGCGCCTGGGCGAAGGCTCATTCTGGAAAAAGGTCTTTACGCTGCAATACAACCCCCTGGACTACGCCCGGGGAGCGATGGCGAAGCTTCGTCGCAAGGCTGAATCTTCCCCGTCCCAGGCGAGCGCGTCCGCCGCTCCTCCCCAATCGTTTGTGGTACGCATGCGCCAGGGGCTCGAGTCCTTCGATGGGGAGCTGTTCCTCCTCATGAGCGGCCGCAGTCTCATCAGTCGGCAATTCGACCAGCTTCTGGCGTCCGACGCCCGCTGGCAGCGGGCCATAGAGGACAAACTGGTGGAGCGCCACATCGTCGAGGGAGCCGACCAGACCTTTTCCGGTGTCGCCGCTCGCGATGAAATGCTCGCCACCCTGATTCGGTGGGCGCAACAGGTGCGGGACAAGGGGTCCGCGTGAAGCAGACCCTCAAACACATTTTTCTCCTTGTCGCCCGCACGCTCGGCGCGTTTCACCTGGCGCGCTACCTCACT
>CAXBBA010000067.1:0-7960 GCA_963973805.1 uncultured Halieaceae bacterium
GAACAGCACCGCCTTGCCTTCCATCACCGGCTTCGAGGCGAGGCCCCCGATATTCCCCAGGCCCAGCACCGCGGAGCCGTTGCTCACCACCGCAACGAGATTCCCCCGGGTGGTGTAATCCGCGGCTTTTGCCGGATCCTTACCTATCTCGATGCAGGCCTCCGCCACGCCGGGGGAGTAGGCCCGCGCCAGATCCTGACCATTTGCCAGGGGCTTGGTAGCGCGAATCTCCAGCTTTCCCGGCTTCGGGTAGGCGTGATAACGCAGAGCCGCATCGCGGGCCGTTGACGGGTTCTTCTCCTCGTCCATGAAGGCACTTCCCAGGCAAAAGAACCCATTGTAAAGCAGGCCGGGGCCCTACCGGTAAGTTCGATCGCTCAGGGTGCCCAGTAGACCTCTATCTGCGCCAGCGGCGCCATCGCCAACGCGGCCACTGGCCAGCGCTGAACGTCGCGGCTGGCCACCGCTTCTTCAAGTACAGCGCGTTTTTCCTCCCCCGTGATATGCAGGATCAGCGTGCGCGTGTCGATAAGCCTCGAGAGCGTGAGGCTCATGCGGTCATGGGGGGCGTGGAGCGGGGTCACGGCGATGCACGGATCCCTGTCCGTCAGATCGAGGCCCCGGTCCAGAGCACGGCTGCCGGGAAACAGGGACGCAGTATGGCCGTCGCCTCCCATGCCCAGCAGCACCACATCGAAGGTCTCCAGCGACCCAAGGCGCCGGGCGACGACGACCTCCGCCTCCTGCGCCGACGGCCCATCGGTGTACAGGGGGATAAACTCCGCCGACGCGGCTGCTCCCTGAAGCAGGGACTCCCGCACGAGACGGGCATTGCTATCGGGGTGGTCCTCGGGCACCCAGCGCTCATCCGCCAGACTGATGCGCACCTGGTCCCAGGCGATGGGACGTTGCCCAAGCTGCGTGAACACGCCCAGGGGTGTGGAGCCACCGGAGACGATGAGGCTGGCCGAGGCGCGCTGGAGCAGCCCCTCTTCGAGCGCCCCCGCGACGCGGTCCGCCAGCGCATTATCCAGCGCATTGCGATCGTCGAAACGGTGCCAGCGCAGCTCAGACATGCCAGCTCCGCCCGTCCTTCTCGATCAGCAGCTCTCCCTTCGTCGGCCCCCAGGAGCCCGCCTGGTATCGCTGCAGGCCCAGGCCGTTCTCTTTCCAGGCCTGGATCAGTCCGTCGCACCAGCGCCAGGATTCCTCGACTTCATCGCGCCCGACAAAGAGCGACTGGTCCCCGTTGATCGCATCGAGGAGCAGGCGCTCGTAGGCGTCGGGAATGCGGTCCACGCCCGAGGAACCAAGGAAATCCAGATTCAGCTTCTGGGTCACCAGGCCCATCTTGTTCCGCAGACTGTGCTGCTTGGAGACCATCTGCATCTCGATCCCCTCGTTGGGCTGGAGCCGTATCACCAGGCGATTGGGCACATCCTCCCTCCCCGCCTGGGCAAAGATGTTGTGCGGCAGCGCCTTGTAGGTGATGACGATCTCCGTGAGCTTCTCCGGCATGCGCTTTCCCGTGCGCAGATAGAACGGCACGCCGGCCCAGCGCCAGTTGTCGATAAACGCCTTGAGCGCCACGAAGGTCTCCGTAGCACTGTTCGCCTCGGGGCAATCCTCCTCTTCGAGGTACCCGGACACCGGCTGGCCGCGCAGCCACCCGGCGGTGTACTGCCCCCGTACCGCGTGGTCGCGGACATTGGACCTGTCGATGGGTCGCAGGGCCCGCACAATCTTCACTTTCTCGTCGCGGATACCCTCGGCGGTCATGGAATTCGGTGGTTCCATGGCCACCAGACACAGCAGCTGCATCAGGTGGTTCTGGACCATGTCCCGGAGCTGGCCGACGCTGTCGTAGTAGGACCAGCGCCCCTCTATGCCGATGGGCTCTGCGACCGTGATCTGTACGTGATCCACGCAGCCCTGGTCCCACTGGGTGTTGATGAAGCGGTTACCGAAACGCAGCACCAGCAGGTTCTGCACGGTCTCCTTGCCGAGGTAATGATCCACGCGGTAGATCGCCTCTTCGGCAAAGAAACGCGCCACCGTGTCATTGACTTCGATGCAGCTCTGCAAGTCGTGTCCGATCGGCTTTTCGAGGAGCAGGCGCCGGTCCCCTTCGAGGCAATTCGCCGCGCCGAGGTGCTCACAGATGGGACCGAAGAGCGACGGCGGTGTCGCGAGGTAGAACATGGCCGTGCGCTGCGGCGACAACTGCTCGGCGAGGGTCTGGTACTGCTTCGCGTCCATGAAGTCGACGCACAGGTAGTTAAAGCGAGAGGCGAAGGCATCCCACTGCTCCGTGGACCAGCGCCGGTCATCGATGTAGGGGCGCACTCGGTCCTTCAGCGCCTCGAGGTAATCCTCGACGGAAACAGCCTGGCGAGCCAGGGCCAGAATGCGGACGTCATCGGCCAGCAGGTCGCAGCTGTCAAGATGATAGAGCGCTGGGAACAGCTTGCGCGCCGAGAGATCGCCATGCGCACCGAAAATCAGAATATCCACAAGCTTCCTCGACTATGAATCCGCGGCCTTGCCCCGGGTGTGTTCCTCAACGGCCTGCGCCACTTCGCGGGCCAACTCCGCAATGCCATCCCAGTCCTCGCTGGCAACCAGGGAAGATGGGGTCACCCAGCTGCCGCCGGCGGTAATGACCGTCGGCAGTTCAAGATAATGCAGCAGATTGTGCATGGCGATACCGCCCGTGGGGCAAAAATGCACCTCGGGAAAGGGACCGGCAAAGGCCTTGAGGGCCGCAGCGCCCCCGCTGGTCTCAGCGGGGAAGAATTTCAGCGTGTCCAGACCGTGATCCATCGCGAGCATCAATTCGCTGGCCGTGGCAATCCCCGGGATCAGGGGCACGCTGGCCGTGGCTGCCCTCTCCAGCGTCGGTGAGCTGATCCCCGGCGTGATCACGAAGCGGCTTCCCGCCTCCACCGCCGCCTGAAAATCCCGGGCATTACGCACCGTGCCGGCGCCAACGATCGCGCCGGGCACCGCGTCGGCGATGGCACGAATCGCCGGCAGCCCCGCCGCCGTGCGCAGCGTTACTTCGAGCACGGGCAATCCACCGCGCACGAGCGCTTCCGCCAGGGGAATGGCATGGGCTTCGTTCTGCAGGGCGATCACCGGCACCATCGGTGCCTGGGCAAGAATTTCTCGGGATGGATTCATGGGACAAGACCTCTTCCTAGATAACGGGCCGCGCCCTCGAGGCCCGGGTCCTTCCGGGTCACAAGGCGCGTGGGAACGTCGCTCAGATACGCTTCAAAACGTCCCTTCGCCAGAAAACGTTCACGAAATTCACTACGGCTTAACGAGTCCGCGAGGCGCGGCAGGATTCCCCCCGCGAGATACACACCGCCGTGGGCACCAAAGGCGAGGGCAAGATTCCCCGCAATACTGCCAAGGCCGCGAAAAAACAGCGCCAGCGCATGGACCGCGACGGGGTCTGCCCCTTCCCGGGCCGCCACCGTAATCTGCGCAGGCGTCCGGTCCCCGGGAGCGGCACTCGCCGTTGTCACACCGTGAAGCTGCGCCAGGGCCCAGTACAGATTCTGCAAGCCCATGCCGGAAAACACCCGCTCCATGGACACCCTGCCGAAGCGTCCGCGCAGCAGGCGCAGCACCTCGATTTCGTCGTCGTCCACGGGCGCATAGTCCCCATGACCGCCTTCGCCGGATAGCACGGTGACCCCATTCCCGGCGACGGGGACCACAGCGCATACGCCCAACCCGGTCCCGGGACCCAGCACAACGCAGGGACTGCCCTCGCGGCTGTGGCCCGCACCGATCTGCAACCAGTCCCTTTCCCCAAAGCCCGGCAGGGCATAACCGATCGCCGCGAAATCGTTGAGCACGTCCACTCGCTCAAGGCCGAGGCGCCGCGCCACTCGACCGGTGTGGATCACCCAGGCACTGTTGGTCAGCGCGAGGACTTCCTCGCCGTCGTCCGAAGAGGCTACGGCCAGGCAACTGGCTTCGGGATGCGCTTGCCACGACGCTGTTTCGGCGATGGCGGCCAAAAACAGGTCAAGAGCCACATCAAATTCCGGAGAGTCCTCCACGGCTACCGTATGGCGATGGGCGATCGCGCCCGTGAGGGCATCCACCACGGCAAAGCGGCCGTGGGTGCCGCCAATGTCAGCAACCAGATGCCAGGCTCGTTTCCCGCTCATGCCCCGAAGAACACCGTGGCACCCTCTTCCGCCGAGGAAGCTTCCCGGCGGAACATTGCGAAAAGCTCTCTCCCTACGCCCTGGGAGCTGTCTACGCTGCAGACGGCCGCGGTTCTCGATGCCAGGACCTCGTCGTCCACGGCCACGCTGAGCTCACCAGTGTCACCATCCACGGTGACCATGTCGCCATTCTGCACATAGCAAAGGGGACCGCCCTCGGATGCTTCGGGAACGACGTGAATCGCCGCGGGAACCTTTCCCGATGCGCCGGACATGCGCCCGTCGGTGACCAGTGCCACCGCGAATCCCCGATCCTGGAGCACTCCCAGGATCGGCGTGAGCTTGTGCAGTTCAGGCATGCCGTTGGCGCGCGGCCCCTGAAAACGCACCACCACAACACAGTCCCGCTCGAGAGCTCCGTCGGCAAACAGGTCCGCGAGCGCCTGCTGGCTATCCACCACCACCGCCGGCGCCACTACCCGGCGGTGCTCCTCCTTGACCGCCGAAACCTTCATCACACTCCGGCCGAGGTTCCCCCGCAGCAGACGCAGCCCGCCTTCGTCAGAAAAGGGGCGACGGACAGACCGGAGAATATTCTCGTCCAGACTCTGCGCCGCCGCCGGCGACCACGTCAGCCCTTCTTCTCCCAGGCCGGGCTCCTGACAATAATCGTGCATGCCTTCACCCCATACGGTGTTCGCACTCCCGTCGAGGAAGCCGCCATGCAGTAGTTCCCGCAGCAGAAAACCCGTTCCTCCGGCAGCGTGGAAATGGTTCACATCGGCCTGACCATTGGGGTACACGCGCGCCAGCAATGGCACGACCCCCGACAGTTCGGAAAGATCATCCCAGTTGACGATCAGCCCCGCGGCCCGCGCCATGGCGATCAGGTGGATGGCGTGATTCGTCGATCCGCCGGAAGCCAGCAGCGCGACGATGGCGTTCACGAAGGAACGCTCATCGACGACGTCTACCAGGGGCCTCGGATCCGCGCCAGTCGTGGCGATTCGGGCGATCTGCTGCGATGCCAGCTCTGTCAGGGCATCGCGCAGGGGCGTTCCCGGATTGACAAAGGAACCGCCGGGCAATTGCAGGCCCATCGCTTCGAGAATCACCTGATTACTGTTGGCCGTGCCGTAAAAGGTACAGGTCCCGGCGCTGTGGTAGGACGCGGACTCCGCCGCGAGGAGCTCTTCGCGGCCGACCTTTCCTTCGGCATAGAGTTGGCGGATGCGCCCCTTTTCGGCATTGGGCAGACCCGAGGTCATGGGTCCCGACGGAATGAACAGTGCCGGCAGGTAGGCAAAGCGCAGGATCCCCATCACGATGCCGGGAACAATCTTGTCGCAGATGCCAAGGCAGATAACCCCGTCAAACATCTGGTGCGACAGCGCCAGCGCCGTGGACTGGGCGATGCTGTCGCGACTGAACAGGGACATCTCCATGCCGGTCTGACCCTGGGTCACACCATCGCACATCGCGGGCACGCCGCCGGCCACCTGCGCCGTGCTGCCCACCGCGCGAAGATGCTCCTTGATGCGCTGGGGATAATCGGCGAAGGGCTGGTGCGCCGAGAGCATATCGTTGTAGGCGGTCACGATGCCGATGTTGGCCGCCTCCATCAGGCGAATGCGGTCCCTGTCCTCGCCATCGCAGGCGGCGAAGCCGTGGGCAAGGTTGCCGCAGGAAAGCTGAGCGCGACGCGGCTGCTCTTCCCTGCCCCGCTCCATGAGCGCAAGGTAATCGTCCCGGGCTCCCCGACTGCGCTCGCGAATGCGCTGCGTAACCCGGGCTACGGTGCTGTTGAGCGTACTCATCTGTTCCCCCTCGAAGTGTGGCTGTGGCGGCGTCTCAACCGGTATTGCGCATACCCGCCGCCACCCCGGCGATGGTGATCATGATGGCCTGGCGCACGGTTTCATCGTCATCCTGGCGCAGGCGAGCGAGCAGCTCCGCCTGCAGCATGTTGAGCGGGCCCGTATAGATATTGCGCAAACCGAGGGACTCGCGGGTCCAGGCGGCGCCTTCCAGCAGCTGTTCCTGGCCCAGGATGCGCAACACGGTAGCGATATCTGATGACAGTTGGGCGCGCAGGCCATCACCCAGATAGCGGAGCCGGGGCGCGACCAGGCGCGCGTCATACACCGCCGACAGTTCACTGTCGGTTTTCGCGTAGACCATTTCAAGCATGGAAAGCCGCGTGGAGAAAAACGGCCAGTCCCGCGCCATGGCATCGATGGTGTCACCACCGCCGGCGCTGCGCTCCTCTTCCAGCGCCTCCCCTGCGCCGAGCCACGACGGCAACATCAGTCGGTTCTGGGTCCAGGAGAAAATCCAGGGAATCGCCCGCAGGGACTCGATGCCGCCATCCTTCTTGCGCGAGGTAGGACGCGATGCCAGGGGCAGGGCCCCGAGCTCGCCCTCGGGTGTGGCCTGGCGAAAATAGGAGAGGAAGTCCGGATTCTCCCGCACCACCCCGCGGTAGATCGCGCAGGAGCGTTCCGAAACCCGATCCATCAGTGCTCGCCATTCCGGAAGGGGCTCCGGGGGCCGCGCCGCCCGGGCCTCGAGAATGGCGCTCGTGTAAAGCGCCAGGGTTTTCACCGCGAGGCCCGTCATGCCCAGCTTGGTGCGAATCATTTCACCCTGCTCCGTGACCCGGAAGCCGCAGTCCAGGGAGCCTGGCGGCTGGGACAGCAGTGCGTCGTGCGCCGGCGCACCCCCACGGCCGATGGTGCCGCCACGGCCGTGGAACAGCTGCACCGGGACTCCCGCGTCCCGCCCCGCCTGAATCAGGTTTTCCTGGGCGCGATACTGGGCCCAGGCGGCGGCGAGAATACCCGCATCCTTGGCGGAGTCGGAGTAGCCGATCATGACCATCTGCTGCTCGGGCACCTGCCCCGCCTCGCGCTGCCAGGCGAACAGTTCACCCATGACCACCGGCGCTCGGTCCAGGTCATCGAGGGTTTCAAACAGTGGCACCACGGGGAGTTCGTAGGCGCAGCCCGCCTCCTTGAGGAGGAGCTTCACCGCGAGCACATCGGACACCTGGCGGGCCATGGATATGATGTAGCAGGCCAGTGCCCCGGGAGCCTGGGCCGCCACCGTACGGCAGCATTCCAGGACCTCCCGCGTGTCCTCACTGCAACCCCAGTCCGGACTCACCAGGGGCCGGCGACTCTTCAGCTCCTGCTCCAGCCACTGCCTGCGCCGGGCCTCATCCCAGCTATCGTAGGCTCCGAGCCCCAGGTACTCCGTGATCTCCGTGAGCGCGGCGCTGTGGCGCTCCGAATGCTGACGGATATCCATGCGCACCAGATTCAGGCCAAAGCACTGCAACTGGCGCAGCGTATCGAGCAACCGGCCATCGGCAATGACCCCCATGCCGCAGGCGTGGAGGGATTCGTAGCACAGCAGCAGGGGCTCGCGGATCTCTTCCACCGAGGACACCAGCTCGTCCGCCGCAGGGGTCTCGCCCCGTAGCTGGCGTTCCAGCGCACCGCGCCATCGCCGCAGGCGCTCCCGCAGTTCCGTGAGCACCGCGCGATAGGGCTCGCGATGCTGGCCCGCGCGAGCGCGCAGCGCCTCGGGCGCGTCGCTCATGGAGAGTTCCTGCACCAGCGCATCCACCGCCTGGGTGTAGAGTGCCGCGGCCTGCCAACTACCAAGCAACAGAACTTCCCGCGTTACCGCAGCCGTGACAAAGGGATTGCCATCCCGGTCTCCCCCCATCCAGGATGAGAACACCACGGGCGCCGCATCCAGGGGCAAAC
>CAXBBA010000068.1:0-7906 GCA_963973805.1 uncultured Halieaceae bacterium
GTTGCTGTTCCAGACTAACGCCGACGGCTCTCCGGGCTCACCTTTGCGTCCTATGTTCCGCGCAACATCATACACATCGCCTTCTGGGGTGTAGAGATCGAAGGTCTGGGGATTGGCAAGCTCGTCATGCGCTCGAACCATATACGCCCGGTCAGCCAACGCTAACTCCGACCACGGCTTGCCCACGAGCGACTTTTGCGAGCGGAGCGTGGCGTTCTCTTTAGCTATCGCCCTCTTGCCCTGAGATGCGGTGATTCTCCCCTTCTTGAGGTTCTCCTCTACCGTCGCAGCCACAGACTTCCGCCGGATGAGGACGTGCTGGCGATACATCTCTGGGGTAAAGAGTTGGTCCGCGCCCGCGAACGTCGTCGCGTGCTCAGACACGCGCTGCCCAAGTTTGACGTTCATGTCCCACTGTTTCTGCGGGCTCAGGACGGAGATAATCCCCGTCCCCTGGTCGGGCGTCATCCCCCATGCCCGCGCAATCTGGTTCGCAATCTTGTGCGCCCCCTCATACCACTGGGCCGACCGCTCGGCGTACGGTGCCATCAGCTTCATCAGGTAGCGCAAATTCTCAGCACCGCTCTCGACAAACCCCTCCAGTACGCCTGGTGGGCTCAGCGCGGCCTCGCGCTCGGTCAGGATGGGGCTTGGGCCTACAATGTCTGCCATCTTCTCGGACAAGCTCGGTTTCTTGGCCGTCCCCACGGGGTTACGCATCACCTCATCAAGACCTGTCACGAGCGGCCCTGGCGGTCCCGTCTCGGTAATCGGGCGCTTCGCGGTCGGCACGCGAGTAGACACCACCAACGCCCCTTGGGGCGTTCTGGTATATGGCGCAGCGGCACGCAGTCCGGCACCCACCATTCCACCTTTGATCCCACTGGCGAGTGGGAGCCCTGCCGTGAGCATTTGCCCAAGAAGATTCGCTTTTGATACCTCCAGGTCGGTCGGGTCACCCCAGAGCGCCCCACCTAAGAAGTCAGGGCCGTGCTTCCCGGCAAACCCCATCGCTTGGGTTAGCCGACGCCGTACCGGACCCCATTCCGCTTGCGCGTCCCTGACGCGAGCCTCATGGTCGGCGCGCTGAGCATCGGTCGGAGCAGCGACTTCTGGCGCCCGCCGAAATAACAGGTCCGCCAGCGAGGGCGTGGGCACGGCACCCCTTGGAGGCGAGAGCTGCGCCAGCACGGCCTCGGTCTGTGCATCGCGGCGACGCAGCTCGTCGTCGTCGCGTCGGCGCATCGCCGCCTGCTCGGCCTGGGAGAGACGACGGGTACGCGACTGTGGCGGCATTACGACAGCGCCTCCTCGCGATACACCGAGGGGTCAACACGGACACTCGCCACGAGGTCGTAGCGGTCCATCAGGACATTGCAGGCGTGGGCGTTCATCGTGAAAAACTGCGCCCGCGTGATCCGCGCGCCCTGTCCCACCATCGCATCATGGGTCGCGGCCACGTTACAGATTGTAGGGCGGGTGGCATAAATCGCACACCGGTTGTCGGGGGTGAGATGGATGCAGTGGCCGTCCGTCGTGGGGACGAGCCCCGCCTCCGCCGCGGCCCGGCAGCACGCCCCGCATTGCGAGCAGGCGAAGGTCATCAATGAATGGTGTCCCCGTCGGTCACCGGGGTCGCCATCGCGCGTGCCCCTCCCATCACCGTCCTGGGGTGCAGGTCCAGCCAGAGGCACCAGAACGTCAGGGCCGCGTTAGGTATGGTGAGGAATCGACGCGCCGAGACGGCCACCCGCGTCTCACGGCCGTGGTCGTGATACCGCCGTACTCCGTGGTGATCGGTCGTCCGACGCGTACAGTCCTTGACGGCCTGCAAGAGGACCGCCCGCGCGAGTCCCCGATACTTCGCCAGCGTGTGCAGGGTGAGATCAAGGGGCGGCGGGGGCGTCTCTGGAGGGTCCACCCACCCCCGCTTGGCGGAGAGGGCACGCATCAGGGCATCCGGGGCGGCATCCGCGCGTTCTGCCGCGGCATGGGACGACGTCCCTGTCCCACTAAGTCCCCCACGCGAGGGGTGGGCGCGAGTATCTGTCGCGCCTGGTCACGGGCGCGACGTCCCGCCGCGCGTAACGCCGCGTCTGAGCTGCGGGGTTTCATCTGTGCCATCTCTACCTCCATCAATCGGACACTTCTTGGGCCTCAAACAGGGAGCACTGGCTGACCTCCGGTCCGCGGCGACTAGGTCCCTGGCGCGGCACGGGTCGGCCAAACCTGGCAGGCACGCACATCCCAGGTCCGAAGGCGCACACCGAGACGAACTCGCAGACCACAAACGCGCAACTAGACAACGCCTGGGCCATAGCCGTCCTCGTTCGGCGTGTTGACCACATCCGCCGTGGGCGTGGGGGCGGTCTGCAACGCCCCCTTCAGGAGCGCCAGCTCTGCGGTGGCCCGCTGTTGCTGCGACTGCCGCTCGTCGTCATATTGCCACTGGCTTTCGGTCCCCACGCGCTTGGTCGTGGCCTCGAAGACCGCCTTGGCCTCGTCGGCCTGGATCTTCATCTGCGCGATGGCGAGCTGCGTTTCATTCTTCATGCGCTCCATGTCCATCCGCATCTGGAGATCGACCTGCTCGCGCTGTGCGTCCGACAGGAGGCGTTGCTGCTCGCGCTCGGTGACGGCCCGCTCCTTGACCGCATCGGTCTCAATCTCGCGCGTCTTGGCGTCAAGGGCTTGCGTGAGCTGTGTGAGCATCTCGCCCTGCTGCTGCAACTGCATCTGGAGTTGCTGGACGTCCGGCTGCCCCGTCTGCTCCTGCAAGGGCGGCGGGAGGAGCTTCTTGACCCGCGCGGCGGCTTCGTTATGGCCGGGAAAGTCGCGAAACTTGAGATACAGGTCGCCGAGAATGGGAAACAGCGCCGGGTTGGCCTGGAAGAGCTGTCCCATCTCGTCGGCCCCTTCGAGGGCGCGGCTCTTGAAGGACCGGCCAATCGTAACCACCACGCCATAGCGCCCTTTCCGCAGGTCGTAATGCCACGTCTCGGGCGACGGACCCCCAGGGGGTGGAGCACCCATCTGGGGCGGCCCCAGGGGTGGGGGCCCCATCGGGGGGGGACCCGCCCCTAATGGCGGGGGAGGGCTCCCCTGAGGAAAAGCGGGTGCCCCCGCCGGTGGAACAGGCCCGCCCCCTACCGCCATCCCGCCTCCCGGTCCACTCCCGAGGTCGGACGGGCGCAGGGGTGCCCCAACAGGCCCTGTGGGCATCCCAGCGGGCGGACGCACCACGCGCGGGCGCTGGGTCCGGGGGTCACGGGTGAAGGGGGCATTGAGCAGGACGGTCTGAGTGTCGTCTTCCTGGTCGAGAATCCGGGCGACCCGGCCGGGCCGATCGTAAATCTGCGGAATCAGGTCGAGAATGACCTTGGCTTCATAGGTCAGGCTGATCTCGGCCAAATTGTCGAGAAAATGCGAGCTGCCCTGATCGTATTGTTGCTGGAGGGCCAGGACCGACCGCCCGCTGCGGGCCATCTGGCTCTGCTGACCGAGCGCACTCTCAAACGCGCCCGTGCCCTGGTGGATAAACTCCCGCGCCTGCTGGAGCAGGACCATCGAGGGGCCGAGGCGAGAGGTATCGACCTGCGTCCGCTGCGGCGGCGGGGCCGGGGTGCCGTTGAGGCTCACATTGCGGTAGCGGAGATAGGGGAAATTCCGCACGTTGGCGAGCTGAAACTCCTGCTCGTGCCCTTCTTCCTGGCCTTCGACCATCAGATAGGGGGCCTTGCTCTCCAGGGACGCCAATTCGACCGCCGAGGAGGCGGAATAATTCAGCAGCCGCGCGGCATCTTCATTGGGCTCGATGATCCCCACCCAGCGGCGCTGCGCTTCAAACGGAATTAATTCCCGGCCAATCACGGGGATAATCGGAATATAGCGGCCGTCGAGCGTTTGCGCCGGCGCCAACTCTTCCACCGCGTTGATGGTGGCCCACCACAGGGTGGGGATCGGCTCCTCGACCGCGCGCGCGCCGTCGCCCTCGCGCACCGTCCGCCCCTCGGGCACCTCGTCGTCGAAGGCATCACTGCCGTCGTCGAGGAGCACGCGCCGCCGGGTCGTGTATTCGAGCCGATAGTATTCGGCCACCCGCACGGCCCGCCCCGCCGCGTCCGCCTCCCCGGTCACCCACTCCGGCGTCTGGACGCCGACGAGCGAAAACTCGTCCGCGTCAAAGGCGGCCATCTCGCTCTTGGGATATTTGCGGATATAGGTGTCCCAGGGCATGTCCTGCACGAGAAACGCCCACTGGCCGTCACTGCCGTCCGCTTCCTGGGCAAACGGGTCCAGCACGACACTGGCCTGCTGCAAGATGCGCTTGATGACAATCTTCTGGTCGAAGGGACTCCCGGCATCCGGGTCCGGCTCGGTCAAGACCCGGTAATACCCCCGGCCACACTTCACCGCGCGCTCGAATGCCCAGGTCCGGGCCAGGCTCGCGCGGCTGTCCACCTCAATCCGCCGATAGAGGCCCTGGATGACTTCCGCCGTCTCGTCATCCGCTTCTTCGCTGATTGGGTGGATGTGAATGCCGAGTTTCGCGGCCCGCTCGGCATTCAGGGTGAGCTGAATGGGCTGGTCGAGGCTCGGAATCGAGAGCATCGGCCGCTGCGGCAACGCCACGCCGCCGACAATCTGCGGTTTCCGCTGCTCCTTCACGTCATCCGGCCAGGCGAGGGCCGGGACCTGAAAACGGAGCGCGGACACTTCCCGCCGCCGCTGCTCGTTGTCGGCATCGACCCCGAGGCGGAAGCGGTCAAGGGCTTGCGCGATATCTGTCGCCATGCGTGCTCCTACATTCCCATCCAGCTCGCGTCGGAGGCCGCCACCGGGCGGATCACGTAGGGCGAGGCTGCCCGCGGCGGCTGATAGCGGACGGCCAGGCCGCGAAAGGCGTCCGCGCCGTGACTCGCCCAGTCATGCACCGGCCGCGCGGTAAACTCGCCGAGGCGCATATTATAGTCCCGCCGATAGTGCCCGAGCGCCTCGACGCCCGCCCGTGTCTTCGTGGCGTCAAACCAGCACCGCCCGAGAAAGAGCCGCGTGGCGTGAATCCCCGCCTCGACTTCCTGCCCCTTTTCGCCGTGCATCCGCGGGACGACCGCAAACCGTATCCCGAGACTTGCCGCCACGTCCAGCCGACTCTTGCCGCTGCCGAGTTCCCGCACCGCAATGTCGTGCGGTGCCCAATGCGTCCCGTACACATACCCCTTACGCTGGAGCATGGCGGCATAATGCGGCAAGCCTTCACCGCTGGTTTCATAATAATCAATCAGCCGGACTTCGCCGCTGCGCGTGGACTGACTAAACCAGACCGCCGTGCTGTCGCCGACCCCGAGGTCCCAGTCGGTATCCACCGGCAACGCCGGGTCCATCGGCACCGCCGTCACACGCCCGTCCTCCCGCGCCGTCGTCAACTCCGACCCGTAGACGGACCCCTTGACCGAGGCTTCGAAGCTGCACTCGAATTCCTGGGCGTATTCGTCGTCGGTCATGACCTGCTTGGCCGAGGCCAGATACCCCGCGTCGAGAAGGCCCGTCGCACTCGCCTTGTATTCCCGGTAAAACCACTCCGGGTGGCCGTCCCGCTGCGCGTCCTTGGCAAATTGGGCAATCTCGTAGAACTGGTTCTTCCCATTCGGCGTCCCGAGGAACAACGCCGAGCCCCCACGGTCCACGAGCGTCGGCCCCACGACTTCGCTGAACGTCTTCGACGGGTGGAGCCCATACTCGTCCAGAATGACCCGGTCGAGATACAACCCCCGCAACGAGTCCGGGTTGTCCGCGCCGTAAATGCGGCTCTGGCCCTTGTTGGGGAAGTCCGCGCGCAGCTCGCTCTGGTTGAATTCCACCCCAGGGACCGGACGGGCGTAGTGCTGGACGTAGTCCCAGGCCACGGCCTTGCCCTGGGTGTAGGTCGGGGCGAGATAGGCGGACCGGGGACGGTCTTTCGCGCACTGCAACGCGGTCTGCTGCGCCAGGTTGACCCCCAGGACCGTTTTCCCGAACCGCCGGTGGCAGACCAGGACCCCAAACCGCTTCGTCCGTGCTAACGCCCCCACCTCGCGCTGTAACGGTCGCGGCATATACGGAATGACCACCCGCTGGTTAGGCATATCGACCCGCTACACCCGCTACACGGCCCGGTTTCATTGACGGAACGGCCATTTTCAGCGCCGCTACAGCACCATCGTGTAGCGGCTCCGAAATGGGCGGTTGAGGCCCGGTTTCATTGGTTTGTAGCGGGTGTTGCGGCTCTGACGTCACGTGCCCGATCCTCCCTGCTCAGGAATCCGGGTGACCTCCACCGTCACCGGCACGTCCAGTTGCTCGTGCTGGAACACAATCGCCCCGCTGTGGTCCACCCGGTCCACTAATAACCCAAAGTGCTTCGCCAGCATCTCCAGACTCCGCACCTTGTCCGCCAGCCGCACCCGAAACACATCGTCGCTCTTGCCGTCCCCCGACGTGACGTTCTTCTTGACCGTGTCGAAACTGACGACCGCGCGGCCCATGTCCACCGACCACCGGCTCGGCGGCTTCAATGCCCCGTCGTCGTCAAAGAAGTCCCGCATGTCAATCATCGATAAGGCCCGGAGCTGGTCCAAGACCGTGGACGCCGACAGCTCCGACCTCTGGAGCTGGCCCTCTTTCCGACTCGCAATCGCTGCCCGCACCAGAGGAGATCGCAGGAGCCGGTTCGCTGCCTCATGCGGGTAGTTCGGAAAGGTCCCGACATACCCCGCTGCCAGCGCGGCCCGCTTGCCGTCGAGGTCGATGCAGTATTCGTCTACGAACCGTTGCTGCCGTGGGTTTATTGACAAGATATTTTCCGTGAGGCGCGGTCGCCCAACAGGTCCTTATAATGTAACAGGAAACGCGAAGTCGTTTTTCTTTTTCTCGACCGTCGATTTCCTTAATGATTTAGCTCGGTTTCGCCCTATTCTCGCTAGCTCTTTCCTTAATGATCTGACTAGGTTTCGCCCTATGATCGCCTGTCCCTGGACGCCGAGCTGTCGCCTGGAGCCCTGGAACTGGCCTAGCTTTCGCCTCCTAATCCCCGGCCATGAGGCGAAACCTAGCTAAATCGTTAGGGAAACTAGCCAGGGTCGTATAATCAGCCTTACGTTAATGTGCTAACCTGCCACGAACAGAGGGGTTACCATCTCCAGGTAAGCAGGAGCGTAGGCGCCCCGGCCAGTGCCTGGACCCGTTGTCCTCGCGCGGGCAAGGCCCGTCGATAGCCGTAGATGGCTACCAAGGCCGTCCCAGCACCGGCACTGACTAGCCGAGGGCGCCCATTGCACAGCCGGTGCTTGTGCCAGCTTGCTACCGCTTCACGTCCACCCCTGCCACCCGATCAGACAGCATCGGACAACCTCCCCTAAAGGGGAGGAGGTTGTCCGTCTGATGTGTATCAGACAGTCTCGGACACGCGGACAGATTGTCCGATGGAAAACCCCAGTAAATCCAGGGGTAGACGATAAGGCTTGACATCCCAAGACGGCTGGGGTTAATATCCGGCTCATGCACTCGGACCTGAACATGAACCTGAACCTGGAGGCACACATGATTCTTTCTTTCGCGAATGGCGACTACGCGACCTACACCCGGAACGAAGTCTTCCACAGCGCCTGCGGTTGCACCGGCTCGATGTGGACAGGGGTCGGAAACTGTGAAGTGGGGCCGGGGACGATGCAAAGACTCGTCCGAGGCGCGCGACCGACACGCCGGGACGTGGTCGCGGCATTCGAGAACTCGGAAGAGAACGACTAACCCCAGGCCGAAACCGGCGCGGGACCGCCCCGCCCCGGTCTGACCCGTAACGCGGGCACTGACGAGGCCAGAAGTACTCGACCTAGGACTAGGAGACAGGCATGAAATTGAACAAGGTTCA
>CAXBBA010000069.1:0-7883 GCA_963973805.1 uncultured Halieaceae bacterium
CGCCACGTCGCCCGTTTCTTCGGTCCGTGAACGGACTATTAGAAGTTCTTGGTGAAGGTCAGGCCGTAGGTGCGCGGAGCGCCGTAGGAACCGAACTCATCGCCAACGAAGGTGATGATGCTGATGCGGTACAGCTCATCCGTGAGGTTTCGACCCCAGGCGGTAACGGACCAGTCGCCATCGTTCGTGCCCAGGCTCAAGCGAGCATCCAGCAGACCATAGCCTGGCTCGAAGTTCGTCTCCTGGGGACCATAGAAGAAGTCATCGAGGTAGCTGTAGTTCACGTTGCCACTCAGGTCGAGGCGATCCGACAGCGGGAAGTTGAAGTCCATTCCGATGTTGTACTGGTACTCCGGCGTGCGCTGGATCTGATTGCCGCTGTAGTCGATGCCCCGCAGGGGATCGATGTAGTCCTTGTACTCGGCATCCAGGAATGACGCGGAGCCGTAGACGCTGAAGTTGTCGTTGATGTAGCTCTCGACTTCGACTTCCAGGCCACTGATTTCCGCGTCGGCGGCGTTGGCCACCACGAGTACCAGGTTGACGTCGTCCAGCAGTTCCACCTGCAGGTCTTCAAAGTCCGTGCGGAAGGCCGCCACGTTCACGCGCAGGCGGCTGTCGGCCCACTCGCTCTTCATGCCGACTTCATAGGTCAGGGCCGTCTCGGGATCAAAGGCGATGTTGGCCGAGAGCGCGGTGCCGGCACCGCCCTGCCAGCCGCCTCCCTTGAAACCCTTCGCGGCGGAGCCGTAGAAGAGCACGTCATCCGTGAAGCGCCAGTCCAGGGCGACCCGGGGCGTGAATTCGGACCAGCTATCCGAGTCCTGAATCTCGTAGGGGCCCGTCACCGGTGCTGTCGGGACCAGGCTCCCGGGCGGTCCAAGGTCGAGGACGATGGCCTCTACATCGTTTTCTTTCTCGTTCTTCGTGAATCGCCCGCCGATGTTCAGGGTCAGGGTATCGGTGATGTCAAAATTGGTATCGGCGAAGATGGCGAAGTCTTCCGACGTCGCGCTTTCCACAATGTTGTAGTCACCGTCGAGAATGTCCCGCAGACTTCCCGGTCCACCGGGGAGGAAGGACTTGGCCTTGTTTCGCGTCTGCTTGTCGGTGTCTTCCTTGAGGTAATACAGGCCCGCGAGCCAGCGGAAGCGCTGATCCTGGGATGAGGCCAGGCGCAGTTCCTGCGTGAGTCCCGTGTAGTCCTCCGGTGAGGTCAGGGTCGAGTCCGTCAGCGTGGGCGGTGCGGTGTTGCCGGTCTGGGTCCAGCGCACATAGCCGTCACCACGGCGATAGGCTGCAACGTAGGTGGCGGTGAGGTCACCGATATCCCACTCCAGGCGAGCGGTAATGCCCGAGGTCTGCTTTTCGCTCCACTGGTCGTAGGGCGATTCGTTAGTGCGTGGGTCCTGGGAGCGCAGGAACGGGGTTACGGTGCCCGGTCCCTCGACTGTGGGGTCGTCCACCGCATGGCGGGATTGCCCGTTGCCCCGCTCCTTGCTGGCATCCATGATCAGATCCAGACGTGCGGTGTCGCTGATGTTCCAGGCGAAGGACAGGCGGCCTGCGTAGGCTTCCTGGTCCTCGAGCTCTTCGCCAAAGACGATGTTCTGGGCGTAACCGTCGCGACGGTTCTGATAGAAGGCGAAGCGCGCCGCGAGGTCGTCGCCGAGGGGCCCGGTAATGTGGCCACCACTCTGGATCTGGTCGTAATCTCCGACGCCGGCGTAGACAGAGCCACCGCGCTCGAACTGGGGTTTCGCCGAGATCATGCTCAGGGCGCCGCCCACTACGTTCTTGCCAAACAGGTGACCCTGGGGACCACGCAGCACTTCGATACGCTCAAGATCGAAAACGGGAGGGGTCGCCGATCCGCGACGACCGATGTAGACCTCGTCCAGGAATGTTCCCACGGATGAGTCGGCGGTCGCACCGAAGGAGCGCACGGTACCGATGCCGCGGATGGAGATCTCGGATCCCGTGGCGCTCTGGGACTGGTAGTTGAAGCTGGGCACCCGACCCACGATCTGCGAGAGATCGAAGATATTGTCTTCGGTGAGCTTCTTGCCCTGCAGCACGGAGACGGCAATGGGCACCTCCTGCAGGCTTTCCTGGGTCTTCCGCGCGACTACGACCACTTCTTCCAGGCCACCGGTGCTGTTGTCTTGCGCGAGGGATGCGGGAACGCTGGCGCTGGCGGCGACGGCGAGAGAAACAGAAAGATAGAGCTTATTCAGCCTCGTCATTAAAAGGACCTCATGCATTTATTACTTTAATAGTTTTGCGTGGGACGCACCGTGACCGGCGGTCCTTGCAGGGGATGGTAGGGGGCGGCTTCTTTAGCTGTATATGCAAATTACGTCATCCTTTATGCAAACCGCGACAGCTTGCGTAAATAGACCAGTATTCCCGTTGTTGAGCGCGGTGGATCGCATAATTTCTGTGCAACCGGTTGTCAAAACGCGCAGAAGGCGCTGGATACCCCCTGGAGTGATCGGGGTTGTCACAACTCGTTCATATGACTGTCATAAGCTCCTCATGGCTGCGACCTGCCGTCGAAGCGCTGGAAGTCTGACTGTTCCCCCGAGGTTTTTATAATGGCGTTGATCGCGTCGCTCCCCATTCGGCGAAAGCTCCTCCTTGTCACCCTTGGTGCGACGGCGGTGGCGCTGCTACTCGCGACGCTGTACACCACCTTCAGCTACGGGCTGTCCCAGCGGGACAACCAGCGGGCCAATCTCGTCACCGCAGCGAGAGCCCTGAACACCAGCAATGTTGCAGCGCTGGTGTTCATGGACGCTGAACTTGGCGAGCAGAGCCTCACGGCCCTGGATGCGGACCCTTCGTTTGTTATCAGCCACCTTTACAACGTGGACGGTGCTTTGCTCGCCCGACATGAATCGAACCACGCGTCGCATAAGCTGGGAGACGACCGCAGTGATAAAGCCCATCCTTCAACGGCGGCGCTGAATCCCTTGCTCCGTCAGTCCATGGGCAGCCTGGAGACGGTCACCGTATACGACAGTCTCGACTTTCTGGATGTGGTGGCTCCGGTTCGAAGCGAAGGAGAGGTCCTTGGATTTGTGCACATGCGTGCGGATCTCGCCGCGGTGCGAGCCCGGGTCCTGCGGGCCACGGGATTTACGTTGCTAGTGGTCGCGGCGGCGCTCGTCGTGGCCCTGGTTCTGTCCCTGCGCCTACAGCACCTGATCGTAGGCCCCTTGCAGGAACTCTTCGCTGTTACGCGTCGGGTGAGCGAGGGTGACTACGCGGTTCGTGCCCGCAAATTTAACGATGACGAAATCGGTAGTTTTTTCGATAGTTTCAATAGCATGCTGGACCGGATCGCCCGCCACGACCGGGAGATCGAGGACAAACGATACCGCCTGGAAGCGCAGACTGCAGAGCTTTCTGCCGCGAATGAAGCGCTGGAAACAGCGATTGAGGAAAGCCTCGAAGCGCGGGATGCCGCCGAGGAGGCGAGTCGCGCCAAGAGCGAATTTGTCGCCCATATGAGTCATGAGATTCGCACACCCATGAATGGGGTGATGGGGATGCTGGAGTTGTTGCAGCGCACAGCGCTGAACCGGGAGCAGCGACATTTCGTCGACACCATCGACCAGTCGGCACATACGCTGATGGCTGTGATCAATGACATTCTGGATTTCTCCAAGATCGAGGTCGACAAAATGCGCCTTGATCTGAGCGAGATGTGGGTTCGCGATGCGGTGGAAGAGACCGTGGAGCTGCTGGCATCCCGGGCGCATGACAAGCGCCTCGAAGTGGTATGCACCATCGAGCAGGAAGCGGACCGGCAGGTGATGGGCGATACGATTCGCATACGTCAGCTGCTGATGAACCTTATTGGGAATGCGATCAAGTTCACCGAAGAGGGGGAGGTGGAAGTCCACGTTTCCGCCGCCGATCGCGACGGGGATGCCTACTTTCGATTCGAGATTCGAGACACGGGGATCGGTATCCACCCAGACAAGCTCGGTACGATTTTCGAGGCATTTTCCCAGGCGGACAACAGCACTACGCGACGCTTCGGGGGTACGGGTCTGGGCCTGGTTATTTGTTCAAAACTGGTAGCCCTCATGGGGGGGGAGCTGGATGTGCGCAGCACTCTGGGAGAAGGCTCCGTCTTCTGGTTTGAAATCCCCCTCAAGCCAGCGATGGAGACCGAGCCCACGATTCGCGTCGAGTCCCTGCGAGGCCATAAAGTGCTGGTGGTGGATGACAACCTGACGAACCGCGAGATGATGGCGCGATTGCTCCTCGATTGGGGCATCGACACCTACACGGTGGGCAGTGCCCACGCCGCCTGGACTGCCCTGCAGCAATCGCTGCGGGAGAATGAACCCTTTGATCTGGCCATCCTGGACTGGCACATGCCGGATGTGGACGGCATTACCCTGGCCCGGAAAATGGCCGCGGACCCCGAAATTGACCGCATTCCCCGGATGATGCTGTCCTCCGCCTCCGTGCGGGACGTGGTCGCGAGGGACAGCGATCACCTTTTTGCCTCATTCCTGAGCAAGCCCGTGCGTCAGGGGCGTCTGCGCGAGTGCCTGATGATGGTGCTCGCCAATGCCCCGGAAGAGAGTACTGCCTCCGGCACTGGCACCACGCCCGTGGACATGGAGCCGGCGAACTCACTCAGGGGAGCGCGCCTGCTGTTGGTCGAGGACAACCCCGTGAACCAGGAGGTCTATCAGCTCATGCTGGAATCAGCGGGGGCAACGCTGCGCATCGCAGGCAATGGCGAACTGGGCCTGCAGGCCATGCGTGAGGGGGGCCTTGATCTGGTGCTCATGGACTGCCAGATGCCGGTCCTCGACGGCTTCGAGGCGACACAGCGCTGGCGTGAGGAGGAGGCTCGCCTCGGTCTGCCTCGCCTGCCTATCGTGGCGCTGACGGCGAATGCGCTCGTCGAGGACAAGATGCGCTGTCACGACGCGGGTATGGACGACTTCGTCACCAAGCCGGTGGCGAGGCAGGACCTTCTCTCGTCCGTGCGATCGTGGCTGCCCGAGGAGGTCGCCCATCGCGTTGAAGAGTCCCCGGTAACGGAGGCCCCTCGACAGGACTCTGCGGAGGAAGCCAGTGCCGAGCTGTTTTCTGCCGGCCCCCTCGACTCCGTGCGCGCCCTCAAGCGTGACGGAGGTGACGAGCTGGCCCAGCGCCTCCTCTCCCTGTTTGTCAGCGAGACCGAGCGCCTGCTCCTGGTCATTGATGAGGCGGTATCAGGTGGAGACCTGTCCGCTCTGACCATGGCGGCACACACGCTGAAGTCCAGTGCGCGAAGCGTCGGTGCGATGCGATTCGGCGAGGTGGCGCAGCAAATGGAGGAGCTGGGCAAAGCCGGGCTGCTGTCCGGCCTTGAAGAGCGGCGACGAGCCCTGCGTGAGCTGTTTCAGAAAACCCTGGACGCCTTTCCCTCTGACGCCACCTTGAACTCCCTGGCTCGGCGGACCTGACGCGAACGTCGGCTCCGGTGGTCAGGGATCGATGCTGGTGTTCCCCGTGAGCACCGGTACCAGGCAGTTGCGTGCTACGGAGCCCTGGGCATGACTTACGCCCGCGACGGGATAGCGTGACAGCAGGTCTTCAGTGACAAGACTCGTACCGGTGGGGGCCTGATCATCGACAATGGCGAGGTAACCGCCATCGCCCCAGCTGTGTCGGAAGTTGTCATTGAGGCTACGGGTTACCGCGGGCTGGCCCATGTGGTTCGCCAGAAATTCCAGCAGCGCCGCTTTCCGGCCGCCGCTTTCCGCCGTTGCCCGGGTCCATTGCATGGATGCTGCAGACACGTGGCGCCAGCGACCGTGGTGCGCATTGATCAGGGACGGTGCGTACCCGTCCAGTTTCACGTAACGAAATTCCCGATTGACGTTGTCGCCCTTGTTCTCGGTCGAAAACATGCCAATCGCCCAACGGTTGTGGTCATCGTGCATATCGAGACAGGCGCGCACATCGGACGTCCCCCGGCCCGCAAACACGTTTCCCCGAGGGATGGGGCGATCAAGAAGCTGCGCGGGATCTCCTCCGAGCACGGCGTCACTGCCATCATTGGGGGAGACGAAGGGCGTCGCATTGGCGGTGCAGGCCTGGCGAAGATAATGGGCCCCGTAGGCCACCTGGGTGCCCGAGGCGTCGATGCGTCGGCAAACGAAGATACGGTCTCCCGTGCTTTTATTCGGGCGATAGGCTCCGGGGGTGGCACCGGAAATGTCGGGGTCGGCGGGCGCGTCTTCCGGGAGGTAGGCCGAGCGGACGATGGCGGTACCTGTCCGATCGAAAAACTGGGACCAGCGATTGATGGAGCCTGCAAAGATACTGCTGATGACCGTATTGCTCAGCACGGGCATGGCGGCCTCCGCCTCCCGGCGCTCATCATCGTGGGCGACCTCCGCGGGAACCAGGCCCTGGAGCGCCTGGAGCGCATTGCGAAAGTTCTTGCTCACGGGCAGGCCCCAGACCAGCTGGGACAGGGAGCGTTCCACAAGGTCGGAGGAATCGGAGCCGAACAGTTCCGGTTCGAGATCCGAAATACCCGCGTCGGGCACCCGCATTTCTTCGCCGCCGTCACACCCGCGGTGCTCTGTCATTGCCGCCAGGTCACCCGTCGGCACGATGCGGGTCGATGCGCTGCACCCACGGCGCTGCAAAACAGAGAATGACATGAAGGGCATGGGGCTGTTCGTGACGAGGGGCTCGACCCCATCGCCGGAGCCGCCGGACGACTTGAAGATGGCGAGGCGGATCCCGGCCGGGACATCGGCTACGTGATGATCCGTGAGGCAGTAGTAAAGTTGCTGATCGGCTCCCCCGGCGGAGCCGTAGTAGACATCCAGAGAACCCTCGGCGCAGACGTTAGGCATGTCATTCTCCGGGCCCCGCAGGCGCATAAACCCGGCGAGGAGTTGTTCCTGTGCCGTTGACCCACTGATACGGAGTGACAGTTCCGGACTTGCCTTGAGGTCCAGGGAGGAGACTGGAGCTGGCACCGAAGAGCATGCGATTGCGACCAGCAAGGCGCAAACACGACGAACGCGGGAATGGGGAAATTTCACCGGGGTGACAGTTATCAGAGCGCCGCTGCAACGGTGCCGGGGACGGGGTCATAGTCCTCGATGAATGCCATCAGCTCTGCCGGGGGCAGGGCGGAACTGAAGAGCCAGCCCTGGAAGTAGCAGGAGCCCATCGGTCGCAGGAGCTGCAGTTGCGTTTCGTTCTCTACGCCTTCCACGACGATGCCGATGGACAGTTCTTCGGCCATGCGAAAAATCGCCCGGGTCACCGCGGCGCCTTCGGCACCGCTCTCCAGATCTTTGACGAAGCTGCGATCCACCTTGAGGAAGTCGATGGGGAAGCGGGTCAGATAACTCAATGATGAGTAGCCGGTACCAAAGTCATCGATGGCGATGCGTGCTCCCGTGCCCTTGAGTTCTTCAAACCAGTCCAGACGGTTGGCTGCGTTGCTCATCAGCGCGCTCTCGGTGATCTCGAGGACCAGGCTGTCCCTGGGGACGGCGTAGCGTTCCAGCATGCGGGATACCTTGGGGAGAAAGTCCGCCTGGCGCATCTGCAAGGCCGACACATTGACCGAGACCTTAAAGCCCGGGGCCAGTTTTGGTTGCCACTCCTCCAGCTGACGCAGCGCTTCTTCAAGCACGTAGTCTCCCAGGCGGACAATCAGGCCGGATTCTTCGGCGATGGGAATGAATACATCGGGCCCCCGTAGTCCCAGCGTCGGGTGGCGCCAGCGAACGAGGGCCTCAACGCCAACAACGGTTTGCAGGTCATCGCTGAGTTGGGGCTGGTAATGCAGCTCCAGCTGTCCGTCTTCGATCGCGGCGCGCAGATCGGTCTCGAGA
>CAXBBA010000070.1:0-7880 GCA_963973805.1 uncultured Halieaceae bacterium
GAAGAAAGGAACGAGCTGCTTCCAAGTGGTTCTCAAGCCGTTTTCAACAATCGGGTCGGGTGGGCCAAGTCCTATCTCAAACAAGCCGGTCTGCTCAGCTCTCCGAAGCGAGGCTTCTTCGTCATTACTGCGAAAGGGACACAGCTTCTGGCGCAAAACCTATCCGAGATAAACGTTGCGGTATTAGAACAGTATCCAGAGTTCATCGAGTTTAAAAATCGCAGAAAAGACAAAACCGAATCGAATAACGAAACAAAGGATACCGACACATCCGAGCAAAGCACGAAGGAAACTCCGGAAGATGCGCTCGCATCCGCCTACAGGAAACTCCGACTTTCCCTGGAGGCGGAAATCGTTTCCGCAGTGAAAGATTCCTCACCTTCTTTTTTTGAAAGGGTTGTTGTAGACCTTCTGGTAACAATGGGGTACGGCGGTAACCGCCAAGATGCTGGTCGGGCTTTGGGAAAAAGTGGCGATGGTGGCATCGATGGGATCATCAACGAAGATCGCCTAGGCCTTGATGTCATCTACATTCAGGCAAAACGCTGGGAGGGTACTGTTGGTCGCCCTGAAATTCAGAAGTTTGCAGGCGCACTACAAGGGCAACGCGCGAAGAAAGGCGTATTTATTACCACCTCTTACTTCACGAAAGAGGCAAAGGAATACGCCTCTACGATCGAGTCGAAAATCATCCTTATTGATGGTGATCGGCTTGGCAAGCTGATGGTAGAGCACAACGTAGGGGTTTCATCCGTTGGCATTTACGAGGTCAAAAAGCTGGATTCTGATTTTTTCGATGAGGAGTAGTCGCATCAAAAGGGCGCCAAGTCTGTCGTCGCTTTGTACCTCACTCGGGCGCTCAGTACTCCGCGCCTATATGGGCAGGATTTAACAATTTGCGCCTGAGCAGGCGCACCATTCTGAACGCCGCCTACCTTGGCGTTAACTTCGAAAATTTATAAAGAGCGGAATTTATGAGGCTATTACGTATTTTTTTGACATCGGCTTCCGTGCTTATGTCGCAGCTGGCTTTCGCTGACGAAGCTGCCGACCAAGCGTTGAGAATGCTGGAAGTTTCAAACACAAGGACTCAAATGGAGCAACTGGCTACACAAATGCTCGAACTACAAATTCAGCAAAAGCCGATGCTAGCTCCATACAAAGAAACAATGTCTGATTTTTTCCACACCTACATGGGCTACGAGGCCCTTAAAGACGATCTTGTAAGAGTCTACACCAATGCGTTTATGGCCGATGAACTACGGCAAATCGCTGACTTCCAAGAGTCGGAGGTTGGTATTAAGGCAAACCGGCTTTTGCCACAATTATCAATGGAAATGGCCAAAATCGCGATGGAGCGCATCAGTGCAAATGTAGATGAACTCGATGCGATGATCCAAGCAGAGACAGATCGTATCCGAAAACTTCAGAGCCAGTGAACCTAACGGCAGGCGCGCTTTGCACTCGGATACAACTGTCCGGGTGGTATTCATGCGATGCATCGAAATTATCAACAGCCGCCCGGTGAGTCGGGCGCTAGCAAGAACAGGAACAATGCGTACAAAAGGAAAAATCGCGTCCTGGAATGACGCAAAAGCTTACGGTTTTATTCAGCCCCTCGACGGCGGCAAACGGGTGTTTGTGCATATCAATGCGTTTGCGAATCGGGATCGTCGCCCCGAGGTAGGCCAGGTAGTTAGCTATGGCTTATCTACCGACAAGCAGGGCAGGCCGTGCGCGGCAAGAGCCACGCTCGCGGGGGATCGCCTGCCTCAGCCACGCAAACAATCCAGTAGCAAGGCTTCAAATTTTATTGCCGTAACCTTCCTGTTGATCGTTACCGTAGTTGTAGTCACAACAAAAGCGCCTCTGCTGTTGTTGGCTGCCTATATCGTTGCAAGCCTCATTACCTTTATCGCGTATGCCATGGATAAATCGGCAGCTCGATCCGGCAGCCAGCGTACGTCAGAGAACTCGCTGCATCTGTTTGCGCTGTTGGGTGGCTGGCCAGGGGCGCTGATCGCCCAGCAGAAATTTCGGCACAAAACCCAAAAGCAGCCGTTCCGTAACATCTTCTGGCTCACCGTCGCGGTCAACTGCGCAGGCTTCCTCTGGCTGTTAACGTCTGACGGGGACCGATTCTGCGCACCTTGTTAACCGGGGTCGCGGGATGATCCCCAGGGCAGCAGCGCTGCCTGAACACCATTTAACTGAACGCTAGAACTCATTAAGGACTCATCATGGCAATTCAAGGATCGTGTTTCTGCGGCGCCGTTACCTACGCGGTACGCGGCAAGCTCCACAACGCCCGCTCCTGCCACTGCTCGATGTGCCGCAAAGCCTTCAGCGCCCAGGCCTCTGCCTACGCAGAGATTGAACCGGGCACCTTTGAATGGCTGTCGGGCGAAGACAAGCTCACCAGCTTCGATACCGGTAACGGCGGAGGACTCAAGTTCTGCAGCGTCTGTGGCTCTACGCTATGCGGCACGTTTCAGGATCAGATCCATGGGGTGACCCTGGGCTGCGTCAATGGAGACCCCGGCGTTTCGATTGGCATGCACATCTACGTCGGGTCCAAAGCTCCCTGGGAGGTACTGCCCGACGGCGTGCGAGCCTACAACGAAGGGCCTCCGGATGATGCACCTGCGCCTGCCTGATATGGCAGGCAGACTGTCTGCCTGATAAACCGCCACTGCAGACCCACCACGCACGGGGATGGTAGGCTCCGGCCCCCCTCACCAGAGCACCCCGCTATGCAGATGAACTACTTTGTGTTCGGAACCAACAACATGGGTCAGGCCGTGGAATTCTACGACGCCCTGCTTGACGGCTGCGGCCTGAACAAGCTTCACGGAGAGGGACGCATGACGCTGTGGGGCGGCGAGAGCTTCATGTTCGCGGTAGCTGAACCCTTTGACGAGAACCCGGCCTCTAATGGCAACGGCACGATGCTTGGCTTCCATGTGGATTCCGTCGAAGAGGTGGACCGGCTACACCAGAAGGCGTTGGATCTTGGTGGCGTCTGCGAAGGCGAACCCAGAATGCGCTCGATGATGCATTCGGCCTATGCAAGGGACCTGGACCGGAACAAGATCTGCTTTTACACGAGTAATACCTGATACGCCGCGCTGTTTACATGACAAGCTGGCGCGCCTGGCGATATCCTGTGATCGGAGCAAGCCCATGAGCGATAACGAGCAAAAGAGCCGCAAAACGAGCCCCGTGGGGCGCGGCATCGCGATCGGTGCCGCCATAGGCGCGGGTCAACATCGCAAGAATGCCACCCCAGACAACGACTAGCGTTTTTGCGCGCTTCTCTGCCAACAAACAAGGATCCGAACCATCAACTACCTGGCCCCCCTATTGACGGCTCTTTTCGTTGCCCTATGCGCGCAAAACGTCGCGGCAGATGCTTCCTGCGAGTCCATCTCGGGCAGCTGCTGGCAGTCCACCTACCAGACCGTAGCGCAACACCTGGGCAATCCCCCCGTCGACGAGATACAACGTCAGGCAGAAGCCGGCAGCCCAGCTCACTTTTTTCTGGCGCGCTACATGGAGGCAACGGGCCTCACCAAAGACAATCACTCCAAGTATCTGTCTGCTGACCTCAACCGCGCCGTAGACATCGAACAGGCCTCTATCAAGTACAAGAAGTACCTGCGCAAACCGCAGGATCTGGATGTGCTCAACAAGCTGGCCTACCGGGCCATCTGCGCCGAAGGGTTCAAGGACTCCGTGTTCACCCAAGGAGCATTGCGCGCAAGAGGCTGTGATCGCTACTTCACCCCCATGGGCGGCCCGGTATCGGCAGACCTCGCAGCGGTCAACAACAAGGACTCCCTGCTGGCATTGGTGAGCACTTACTATCAGCCATGTGCCGCCCTCAAGGCGGTGATGGTCGACGTGGCATCGTTCTCTGACTACATCGATTACGCCGAGGCCGCGACCGGTCTCGTTCGCGCCAACACGAACTACATACAAAAGCAGATCGACACCAAAAACGTCGATGAATCCGTGCACTGCAAAATCATGGAGAACCGGGAGATCTTCATCAAGCTGTCTCCCATCAAGAACCGCGCGGACGCCCTCGAGAAGCGGGCGACCCCCCTGTTGCAACGCTGCAGTAGCCAGGCCGATCAGAAGCAGCCCTCTGCTACCGGCCCCGAGTCCGCCACCACCGACTACGCCAGCCAAATCGCCCGCGTGATCAACACCGAAACAGAAATCATCAGAACGGCCAGCGTGCTCACAGGTTCCGAAGCCACCTGGTGGAAGACCCTGAACATCAGCGAGGTGAGCTGCGAAGGCGTCAGGCTGGTCGACCGCTACTGACCCGGGGACGCCTTGAGCGTGTTTTGGCCACGTTTGTGATGTAATACCGGGGAGCAAAATGATGCTGGACTCCCCCCCCAGCTTGTGTATAGTGCTAGACAGCTTGAATAGAAGTCTTTTATTTATATTCTACATTTGACGTGTTCTTAAGTAGTACCTCGTCCTGCAGTCTCTAAGTTTTAGTCTACATTTTCATGCAAACCCGCCTCTTGAATTTCAAGAAGGCAGATTAATCTACAAGTAATAGCTACAGGAATTATCAATGTCTACTAAGACTACCGGCACCGTTAAATGGTTCAACGAATCAAAAGGCTTCGGCTTCATCGAGCAAGAGTCAGGTCCTGACGTGTTCGCTCACTTCAGCGCCATCGTTGGCCAGGGCTTCAAAACCCTGACGGAAGGCCAAGCGGTTGAGTTCACCGTTACCCAAGGGCAGAAAGGCCCCCAGGCGGAGAACATCGTAGCCATCTAAAGGCGAACGATTCTCCCCTAAAGGGCAGGCCTGAAAAGGTCTGCCCTTTTTAGTGCGCGACTGTTAGTGCGCGACTGTTTTAGCGCCTCACTGTTTTCCCCGTGCTGCTCCTCGCGCTGGTGCTATTGCTCATGGCCAGCGTCATCCACCGGGTGATCGGCGTCGGGCGCTCATTCCGGCGCCGCGCCCCATCCCGAACTCTTGAATCCCGAACACTATCGAATGGGGTGATTACCCCATGGGCCCACCGTGGCCGCATTCCTAGACTGATCTCGTTCCGCACTGATGCGGCTTTACTCCCGATGGGAACCAAAGAGCGAGACAAGTCATGTACATGCGAATTCTGAAAATCCTGGCCCTGATCACCGCAGCAGGATTGCTGCTGCTGGCCATTCCCGAACCGGCCGAGGCAGCCAAAGCCTGCGGCGGCCTGAACCAAAGCAGCTGCTGGAATGTGAATCCGGCCAAGTGGTGCAAGGGCAATCTGCAGTACAAACCCACGGGCGTGCCCGGCAAGGGTCGCTGTGTCAAAAAGCCTACGCCAAAGCCGAAGAAAGTCTGCGGCGGATTGAACCAGAGCAGCTGCTGGCACGTGGACCCCACCAAATGGTGCAAGGGCAACCTGCAGTACAAACCCACGGGCGTTCCCGGCAAGGGCACCTGCGTGACCCGCCCCGCCAAGGAACCCTGTGGCGGTGAAAACGAGAAGAGCTGCTGGAACATCAACCCCGCCAGATGGTGCGAGGGCAAACTCAAGTACAAGCCCACGGGCATTCCCGGCCAGGGTCGTTGCATCAAGGAGGTCTCGGACGACGAACTGCGCGACGTGGCCTCACAAGTCGTCGCACGCATCAAGAGTCTGGGTTCCGACAACCCCCTGAACGACCTTCGCATGTGCCTCAAACGGCCCGAGAACTACACTGCGCTGCAAAGCGCCATGACGTCTCGCAGCAAAAATGGCGTAAACAACCTGTTGCGCATGTGCGGTGTGTCACCCCAGGCTCTGGAGGACTACGCCCATCGTGTACTGGGTTCCTTCAACAGCAACACCGCGAACGCTGGCAGCTACGCCAAGAGCAGCGCTACCCTCGCTAGCACGTCGGTGCGGGGATCATCGTCCGGCTCTCGTGGCAAAAGCGTAAACCTCGCGATCGGCCTGGGCCTGAGCGGCGTGGCCAAAGTGGGTGTAGAAGGTGGCCTGGGCTACCGCATCGAGCTGCGTTCCAACCCCGAAGCACGCTTCTTCGTCTCGGGCGGCCTGGCGGCGGGTATCGGCCTGTCGGGTAGCGTCGATGTGTCTGTAGGCCTGAGCTACGGCAACATGCCCACGGCGCACTGGGCGCGCGAAAGCGGCGTGAGCGTCAGCTACTCGGGTAAGTATGTCTATGGTGGCGGAGCCGCCATCGACTTCAGCACGAACTCCTTCATCCCCGAGGGCTTCACGATCAGTGGCAGTGCGGGCGCAGGAGTAGAAGCCGGGGTAGTGACGGCTTCCGGCACCCAGTACCTCTACAACTTCTGAGGCAAACCCACGACACGGGCCGGGGGCGAGATTCGCTCCCGGCTTTTTCTGTTCAGCGGCGTACGCGGCGCCGCGTTGTCTGACCCGCCCCGATGGGTATACTCAATTTCTGACCGACGATGCTGTGAGCGTCGGATGGGGGATTTACCCCATACCCCGAGTGACCGTCGATACCTAGACTGGTTTCAACGCTCACAACACACCGGACAGGACGTCGCCATGACACACTCAGTCGCACATAAGTACACCCGCGCATTCGCCTTCTTCTCGCTGCTTTCCATTGGCAGTGCAAGCCAGGCCCAGATCCCCACCATCCCCGAGATTCCGCAGATTCCCGCGTTTCTGCCGATGATGACCGACGTGCCGTCTACGCAGCCGCTGTCCATCGACGGCGAGTGGATGATCAACACGATCAAGAAGCGCATTCGCATCGACTCTGGCCGCGCCTACGCCGTCGATTCCTGGAATCACCTGTTCGTACTCAAGATCGACCCGATGATGGTGGTGATTAAAGACATCCAGCGCACGGGACAGGGTCAGTTCAGCGGTTCTGACCTGCCGCTGATGGGGGGCTGGAGCGCAAGGCTCACGAACGAAGGCTATCTCGACGTCTCGGTCGCCGGTGCCCTCGGCCCGGTCAAATACAAGCTGATGCCCGTGCGCCTGGACGACCAGACTGCCTTTGAATGGGAGAAGTCCGGCGGGAACGCCATCGGCGGTTATCCGCCCGCGAACCCCTACCAATACCAGCAGCCGGGGCAGTACCAGCAACAACCCCCGCAGTATCAGCAACCCAATCAGTACCAGCAGCCCAACCAGTACCCGCAACAGGGCCAGTACCAGCAGCCCAATCAGTACCCTCAACAGGGCCAGTACCAACAACCCAACCAATACCCTCAACAGGGCCAGTACCAACAACCCAACCAATACCCTCAGCAGGGCCAGTACCAGCAACCCAATCAGTACCCCCAGCAGGGCCAGTACCAGCAGCCCAATCAGTACCCCCAGCAGAATCCCAACCAGCAACCTGGTCAGTACCCTCAACAAACCGATCCGTCCCAGAGCGGCATCCCCGGTGAACCCACGGTGGACCCCGACGCAGGCCAGCCGCCGGTGAATCCCTGGTAAGCACCGACCTGCGCTGCACAGACACCCCGTGCATCGTCTCTGCCCGCGCGACCTGTCGCGCCGCTATCTGAGGAACGGATCATGTTCAGAAACACGTCTATAGCAACCAGCACCCTCGCCCTGCTCGCCCTGCTGTCGTTCTTTGTGGTCGACAGCGCCGAGGCCAAAGACTGCGGCGGCGAAAACCAGTCCAGCTGCTGGAGTGTGGACCCCAACAAATGGTGCAACAGCGGTTTGCAGTACGTCCCCGGCGGCCTGCCCGGCAAGGGTCGCTGCATCAAAAAACCCAAGCCCAAACCCAAACCCAAAAAAGAATGCGGCGGTCTGAACCAGAGCAGCTGCTGGCACGTGGACCCCACCAAATGGTGCAAGGGCAATCTGCAGTACAAGCCCACGGGCGTACCCGGCAAGGGCACCTGCGTAAAA
>CAXBBA010000071.1:0-7874 GCA_963973805.1 uncultured Halieaceae bacterium
GAGTAGGTGCTCGGGAATGGCGGCTGAATCACGCCGCCGCCGCCCCCGCTGCTGCCGGGGAGAAGGGTTTGGGTGTTCAGGGAGCGGATTCCCGGTACCTGAAGCACCCGCTCTTCGACGTCCCGCACCAGTTCATTCACCTCGCTGGCGGAGAAATTACCCCGTCCTCCAACCGATACGGTCACAAACTGGGGGTCCGCATCGTTGAAGAACACCATGCCCGTGCTGTTCGAGCCGTAGGTCCAGAAGATGCCGAAGAGAAGCACGAAAATCAGGGACAGGGTCAGGACGGGATGGCCACAGACCCCCGCCATGAAACGCGCGTAGGCACCGGTAGCGCCAGACAGGCGCGTCGGGTCCCCGTGTTCAAGCTGCTCCAGCGTGGCCTTTGAGGCGTTGCTGTGCACCGTTGGCTTGCCAAAGATCGTTCCCAGCACGGGGCCGAAGAGCAGCGCATACAGCAGGGAACCCGAGAGTACGGTGAACACGGTAACGGGCAGATAGCGCATGAACTGGCCGGGAATTCCGGGCCAGAACATGAGGGGCAGGAAGGCCGCGAGCGTTGTTGCCGTTGAGGCGGTGACGGGCCAGAACATGCGCTTCACCGCTTCGGAGTAGGCGGCGCGGTGGTCCAGGCCTTCGCCCATCTTCCGGTCCGCGTACTCCGTCACCACGATGGCTCCGTCGATCAGCATGCCCAGGCCCAGCAGCATGCCGAACATCACCATGAAGTTGAAGGTGTAATCCAGGAGGTAAATGATGATGACGGAAAACAGGAGAGAAACAGGAATACCAAGCCCAACGATCACGCCGCTGCGAAAGCCCATGGCCGCCACGACGATGACCATGACCAGGGCCAGGGCGGTCATGATATTGCCCTGGAGCTCCGTAACCTGGGTCTGGGCGAACTCCGCCGTGTTCTGGGAGGTCACGATGCGGATCGTGTCGGGAAGGCTTTGTCGCGCCCGCTCGACTTCCGCCAGCACCGCATTTGCAGATTCGATGACGTTGGCATCGGCGCGCTTTTTCACTTCGATGGCGATGGTGTCCACGCCGTTGAAGCGCGCATAGCTCGTGCGGTCCTTGAAGGTGCGGCGAATCTGGGCAACATCCGCCAGCGTGACGACGGAGTCACCGCTGACCTGCACGGGCAGACCCATGACATCTTCGGCGGTCTCGACCACAGAGGGTACCTTGACGGAAAAACGTCCGGCACCGGTGTCAATGCTGCCGGCGGGAATAAGCACATTGTTCCGCGACAGCACATTGATCAGGGCTTCACTGGATATGCGGTAGGCCTCCAGTGCTTCCGGGTCAATGAGCACCTCGAGCACTTCTTCGCGATGCCCCCGGAGATCCGCGCTGAGCACCGAGGGAATGGTCTCGATATCATCGCGCAGTTGCATCGCCTGCTCGTAGATCTGCCGCTCTCCGGCGCCGTTGCTCAGAAGATTGACCTGAATCAGGGGGAAGTCGTCGACATCGAGCTCCTCCACGACCGGCTCTTCCGCCGTGGTGGGAATCTCCGACTTGCCCCGATCGACCGCTTCGCGCACGTCGGTCATGGCGGCATTCAGGTCCGCGCTGGCCTCGAACTCCACGAACAGGGTGGCGTAGCCCTCGGAGGCCTGGGCGGTAATCTCCTCCACGCCTTCGATCTTGCGCAGCTCAATCTCCATGGGCTGGATGAGGAGCCGCTCCGCATCCTCCGGCGAAATGCCTTCGTGCGCGATACCGATGTAAAAGTAGGGCAGCACGATATGGGGGTCGTTGGCGATGGGAAGAATGGCGCGGGAGATCAGTCCGCACAGTACGACCACGGCCATCATGAGCAGGGTCGTTCGGGTGCGGCTTATGGCCGCGTCGATGAAGCCGATCACAGGCGGCTGGCCGTCACAGTGGAGGCACGCTCCACCTCGACGAGTTCCCCTGCGGAGACGAACTCCTGGCCCACGGTAATGAGGTTGACGATGGACGGCAGCCCCGTCACCCAGGCTCCTTCGGCGGAGTCTTCCACGATCGAAATGGGGTGGAAGACGACGTGGTTGCGGTCATCCACCGCTCGCAGTCCCATCACCCCGGCATCGTTCAGCGTGAGCAGGGCGGGGGAGATCCGGTGGGCGAGCACGGTTTCGCTGGCGACGCTCACCACCGTGGTCAGGCCCGCGCGCAATTTCAGGTCAGGGTTGGGTACCGTGATTTCCACCGGATAGGTGCGCGTTGTGGTGTCGGACTGACGCCCCACGAAGGTGACGGTTCCGTGTAGCTGCTGGTCGGTGCTGGTGCGCGCCGTCACCGTCTGGCCGAGTTCGATGAAACCGATATCGCGCTCGGACACGTTGGCGGTGATGAGCATGGGGTCCATGCCCAGGAGCGTGGCGCAGGGCGAACCCTGGGTGGCGAGGTCGCCCACGTCCATGTGCAGCGTTTCGACCACCCCGTTGAAGGGCGCCGTGATGAAACGGCGCTGCAGGTTGAGTTTCTGGCGCTGCAGATTGGCCTCGGCGGTGGCGAGTTTTGCGGCCAGGTCGGCGATGCCGATTTCGGAGACCAGGTCATTGTTGTGCAGTTCCTTCGCTCCGCGGTATTCGATTGCCGCGTGCTCCAGGGCCGGCCGGGCCTCCGCAACGGCTACTTCACGCTCGTCCGGAGCGAGTTCGCAGAGCAGGTCGCCGGCTTCTACGCTATCGCCACGCTCGACGGGGCGAGCCACGACGCGACCGGTCGTCTCGGCGCTCACCTGGGCCATACGTTTGCTGGCGGTCTTGCCGCGCAGAATATGCGTCAGGGTGCGTTGCTGCGCATGGTATTCGGCCACGCGCACGCGCATGGTGCGGCCGGACGCGTCCTGGAGCACGGTGTCACTGGTTCCCGGCAGGCGCTCGGGAGCCTCAACGAAAAGACCGGACAGAAGCCAAAGAGCGAGCCCCGCCGCGATCAGTGAAGCGATGATCAGGTTCTTTTTCATGGAGTATCGGTATCCGGTGAGCGGCGATTATAGCAATGCCCATGGCTGCTGGGTGTCATCGGGAACGGTGATTGGTCGCATAATTTCCACATTCGGTCTTTTCCGCAACAAAATGGTGCGATTTCAGTCCGCTAACGCGTATCCCGCGTCGGGCAGCTCCCGTATAATCGCGCCGATGAATGCGACCCTGATGATGCCATTGTGGCGCCACCGCTTCCTCGGCCTGCTACTGGCCGGGGTATTGCTGTGTACGTCGGGCATCGATGCGGGGCACGGCCATTCGAACGTAGCTGACCTGGATTGTCCTGTCTGCCAGCTGAGCAGCGTGGGCAGCGCGGCGACGAACAGCGTGAGCCCGCAACCCCGCCCCGCGCTAAGCCCATTCATCCCGCACCCCGTGACGGTGAGCCTGCTTCGCCGGCGCGGCGCATCCTACGAGTCCCGCGGACCACCCCTCCTGAGCTGAAAGATTCCAACCCTTTTTTCAGTTTTTCAGGAGTGATCCCATGTCCGGTTTTTCCCGCCGCGTGCTGGCCGTAGCCTGCGCGCAGACCATTTTTTCTTCCATAGCCGCTGCGCAGTCCGATGAACCTGCGGGGCCCGTAGAGCACGTGCTCGTCACCATGCCCCTGCACAAGGAGACGGCCGAAACCGCGCTGCCCTTCACGGTGCTGACGGGGGACACCCTGCGCCGCAGCGTCAACGCGACCCTGGGCGATACGCTGCGCAACGTCCCCGGGGTTGCGAACGCCTCCTTCGGTCCGGGTGTTGGCCAGCCGGTCATTCGCGGTCAGGCCGGCCCCCGGGTTCGCGTGCTGCAGAATGGCACGACGAGCGCCGATGCCTCCAAAGCCAGCCAGGACCATGCCAACGCCGTCGAAAGCCTCCTTGCCAACAGCGTGGAAGTCCTCAAGGGGCCGTCCACGCTCCTGTACGGCGGTGGCGCCATTGGGGGCGTAGTGAATGTGCTCGACAACCGCATCCCCGTCACTCTGCCCCAGGAGGAGTCGGGGGTGCTGAGTTACCGCCGTGACAGCACCTCCGACATGGATGTGTTCGTAGGCAAGCTCGAGGGCAGTGTCGGCAATTTTGCCTTTCACGTGGACGGCACCTATCGGGACTTCGATGACCTCGAAATCCCGGGCATGGCGGCGCTGGAAGATGACGACCATGACCACGAAGAGGAAGATCACGACGATCACGACGAAGAGCATGAAGGTGAAGAGGAGCAAGTCAGCGGTGTGGTTCCCAACACGGCCGGTGATGCCCACAGTGTGACCTTCGGGTCGAGCTATCACTTTGACAGCGGCTTCATCGGTTTGTCGGTGGCGCGCCTCGAGAACGACTACGGCCTGCCCTCTGGTGCCCACGAGCATCATGACGAAGATGAGCACGACGAAGACGAAGATCACGATGAAGAAGAGCACGGTGATGTCTCCATCGAGATGGAGCAGACCCGCTATGACGCGCTGGTGCACCTCCATGACTTTGCGCCGGGCATCGAGGTCGCGCGCGCATTCCTGACCTACACGGACTATGAGCACGCCGAGGTCGAAGGCTCCGGTGAAATCGGCACCCTGTACTCCAACGAGTCCCTCGAGGCGCGGCTTGAGCTGGTGCATGTAAATGTCGCCGGGTTCGACGGCGTGCTTGGCCTGCAGGCCTCCGGCGGGGAGTTCTCCGCGACCGGGGAAGAAGCGTTCATCCCCACCACGGACTATCAGGAGGTGGGTCTGTTCCTGGTGGAGGACTACCACACGGAAGACTGGACTTTCGAAGTGGGGCTGCGCTACGACCACGAAGAGCGGGACCCGTCAACGCTGGCCAGCGACAACTTCAATGCGCTCAGCGGGGCGTTCTCTGCACTGTGGCAGGTGGCGGATGATTGGCAGCTGGGCTTCGCCCTGATGCGCTCCGAGCGTGCCCCGTCCATTGAGGAGCTGTATTCCAACGTCGGCAACGACACCGATGAACTGGTGCTCCATGTGGCGTCCGGCGCCTACGAAATCGGCAATACGGAGCTCGACACCGAGGTGTCCCGCAACGTCGATTTCTCCGTGCGCTGGAACGGTTCCCGGGGCTTCGTTTCAGCTCAGTTCTACTACAACGACTTCGACGACTTCATCAACCTGGTCAACACCGGTGAAGAAATCGATGAATCACCGCTGCGAGTCTACGAGCAGTCCGATGCCGAGTTTATCGGCATGGAACTGGACAGCGAGTTCACGGTGGCGAGCTTTGCCGGCGGTGACATGTACTTCGGTATCTTCGGTGACGTGACCCGCGGTGAACTGGCGAATGGCGACGATGTGCCCCGCCTGCCGCCGCTGCGCGTCGGCGCACGCCTGGGTTGGGATTCCGATCGCCTGTCCTTCTGGACGCGGCTGATGGATGCCGCGGACCAGGATCGTCCCGGCGCCTACGAGACGGAAACCGCCGGCTACACCCGCTGGGACATGGGGGCGGAGTATCGCTGGGACTACGGTGACCGTACCGCCAACCTGTTCCTGACGCTGAACAACCTCACGGATGACGAAATTCGCCTGAGTACGTCGTTCCTGCGGGATGTGGCACCGGAGGCGGGCTTTGGCGTTCAGGCGGGTCTGCGCCTGGATTTCTAGGAGCACGGTGCTCGCTGGACGTTAAATGACACCACGGGGCCTCCCCGTGGTGTTCTCGCCCGCGAAAAGTCAGTATGATCGTTTCGCGGCCAGCATAGGACAGGGAGAGCAACGGCAATGGCACTGGTGGACTTCAACAAGGTCAAGCAGCTTTTCGGCGATAGCCCCGAGACTGCGGATGCGGATCTTTTTCGGGAAATGTTTGTGCTGGTAATGGCGCGGGCGACGGATGCGGATGCCTATACCCATCCCGTCGAAATCACCGCGGTGCAGCGCGTAATCAGTGAGGAACTCGGTGAGGAGCTTTCGGAAGCAGAGATTCGCACGGCGGCGCTGTCCAAGGTGTACGAGTCTGCACCGCTGCAGAAATACCTGGGCAATGCCGCACCGAAGATGAGCACGAAGCAGCGTCAGACGATTCTTCGGGGGCTGGTGAAGGTGATGCAGGCGGACGATCGCATCTCTACCCGCGAAGCGGAATTCTTCAACATGGTGGTGGATGCTCTTGACCTCACCGCTGCAGACGCCGCCGGACTCGTCATCGAGTAAGGCAGCTCTCTGCGGAAGTCCGGGGCGGCTCTTTTCGCGACCCGCGACGGATTTCAGGAACCACAGACGGCCCCTTCGGGGCCGTTTTTGCGTCAGGGGGCGGGGGTTGACCCCGCGAGCACCGTACGAAATATCTCCGTATCCACGTTGCCACCACAGAGAATCACAGCGCTGCGGCGGTGCTGCTGCCGTTCCCGCTCCTGCACCAGGGCCGCCAGGGCTGCAGCGCCCGCGCCCTCGGCCACATTGTGGGTGCTGCGAAAGTAGCGGCGCATGGCGTCGGCGATCTCGTCGTCGCTGACGGCGAGGACCCGGGCGGCACCCGGTCCATAGATCGCCAGGGCCTCGGGGACCACCTGGCGCACCGCGAGACCATCGGCAAAGGTGCGCGCCGAGGCGCTGCTCTCGGCCTTGCCAGACTCAAAGGCGTCGCGGGCCGCTGTGGCCTCCGTCGAGACCACACCCACCACCTCGGTGGCGATACCCAGGGCGTCGCGGGCTGCGATCACGCCACAGATGCCCGAGCCGCAGCCGATGGGGACGTACACCGTATCGATCTCACCCACGGCCCTGAACAGCTCCAGGGCATAGGTGCTCACGCCCTGGACAATCGCCGGATGAAACGGGGGCACGAGGAACAGGTTATCCCGGGTCGCCAGACGCTGGGCTTCCTCCCGGGCCTCGTCGAAATCCTGGCCGCAGACCACCAGATCGGCGCCGAAGGCGGCCATGGCCGCGTTCTTTTCCCGGCTGTTGCCCTCGGGTACCACAATGCGCGCGGTGAGTCCCGCGGAGCGCGCTGCCCGGGCCTGGCTCTGGCCATGATTTCCCCGCGTGGCGGTGACGATGCCCCGGCAGTCCGGGTGGGTCTGGCGGAGCCAGTGCATGAAGCTGATACCGCCGCGAATCTTGAAGGCTCCCGTGGGAGTGTGGTTCTCGTGCTTGACCCAGACCTCCAGGCCCAGTTCGTCGCACAGCAGGGGCCAACGATACTGGGGCGTCGCGGGCATCTGCTCGTATACCAGTGCTGCCGCGGCTTCCAGGTCGGGAAGGGAGAGGAGGCTGCTCATGACGATTTCCAGCGGTCGGCGAGGGACGCCAGGGCCATGCCGGCGATCATGGCAACGAGAAAGTAGATGGTTTGGGCGTCACCATAGACCAGGCTTGTCACCGCGGGGCCCGGGCAGTAGCCATACAGGCCCCAGCCGATACCGAACAGCGCCGCGCCGCCGATCAGGCGGGCGTCGATGTACCGCGTGGTGGGCAGGTAAAAGCTGGGGGCAAAGAGCGACCGTCGTTGCCGTAGCACCAGACGGAAGCCCATCACGAAAACCAGGGCCGGCTGCCAGTTGCCGAAGAGATCGAGGAAGCCAAGGACGCGGTGCGTGTCCGTCATTCCCGACACGGCCAGGCCCAGGCCAAAGAGCAGTCCGCTGAGTAAGCCGGCAAGGGGCTTCACAGGGTCACCATCAACACGTGGCGTACCAGGTACACCGTGGCGATGCCGGTCAGCATGAACACGATCGTGGCCAGGAGCGAACGGGGCGAACTGAGACCGATGCCACAGACACCGTGACCGCTGGTGCAGCCATTGCCCAGTTTTACGCCGATACCCACCAGCAGGCCTGCGCCGATCGCCGCCTGCGTCGACATGGCGCTGGGCACGGGCAGGGGGACGGCGAACAGGCTGTGGGCCAGCGCACCACCCGCGATGAGGCCCAGCAGAAACAGCCAGC
>CAXBBA010000072.1:0-7781 GCA_963973805.1 uncultured Halieaceae bacterium
GCTGCCGGTCTGGATGGTGGGGTCGCCGGCGCAGGCCGCGAGCAGGGAAATGGTGAGGGCTGATATAAGGGTGCGGCGGGGGAGGGATTTCATGCTGGCCTCGTCATTTTGAGTATTCGAGGCGTTAGTTTCCCCGGGGGATGGTTTTCGTGCAAGAGGGGGTATATTGCCCCGGCGCGCCGGCCGTGTCCCCCGATGGGGCAGCCCGGTATAATCGCCCCTCGGAATCACTGAATCCCATCTATGAAATCGGAATTTTCCTGTGTCGGTGTCGTCGGTCGCAGTCGCCGCGACGGCGTCGAGGCGGTGCTCGAAACACTGCTCAAGGCCCTGGACCGCTCGGGCGCACGCATCATGCTCGAGGACCGTTTTCGCAGCCATGTGGCTGAGGAATACCCGGTCCATGAGCGCGCGACCATCGGCGCGGAGGCGGACCTGGTGATTGTCGTCGGGGGAGACGGGTCCATGCTGAGCGCGGCGCGGGACCTCATTCCCCATGGCAAGCCGATGCTGGGCGTGAACCGGGGGCGTCTCGGGTTTCTCACGGACATCAGCCCCGATCGCCTCGAAGAGCAGATCGCCGAGGTATTGACCGGGCAGTACAGCAGCGAAGAACGCTTTTTGCTGGACGTGCGTGTACTGCGCGATGAGAAGGTTGTCGCCGAGGGCGATGCCCTGAATGACGTGGTGGTGAATTCCGGCACCTCCGCGCAGATGATTGAGATGGAGCTGTATATCGATGGCGAGTTCGTGAATCGCCAGCGTGCCGATGGCCTCATCATCTCGACCCCGACGGGGTCCACGGCGTATTCCCTCTCCGGTGGTGGCCCCATCATGCATCCGTCCCTGGATGCCTTGCTGGTGGTGCCCATGTTTCCCCATGCCCTGTCGAGCCGCCCCATCGTGATTCGCGGAGACAGTGAGATTCGCATCGATGTGCTGGGGCGCAACCGCATACACCCGCCGGTGACCTGCGACGGCCAGGTGAATATGACGGCGCGCCCCGGCGATTCCGTGCTGCTGCGCCGCAATCCCTCGGTACTGACGCTGTTGCATCCCCGGGGCTACAGCTTCTACGCAAGCTGCAGAGACAAACTACACTGGAGCGGTGCTCTCGTTGACTGAACAGCAAAGGACGCTCTACCGCGGTTCCATCGATGAAGACCTGCGACCGCTCAGTGCGCTGCTCTGGCACCACGGGGTTGCCCACCGTGTCGTCGAAGAGAACGGCGAGCAGGTCATTGAACTCGTCCGCGGTGACCAGATGGACGAGGCCCGGGACATGCTCCGGCGCTGGCGCAACGGTGATATCCAAGTGGAGTTGCGACCACGCGAGGCGCCGGAGCGGGGAGCCTTCATTGCCACGCTGGCGTCCGTGCCCATCACCAGTGCCCTGATCGTCCTCAGTGTGCTCGGATTCCTTCTGGTTTCCCTGGGGGACGCGGCGGCGGTATCGCTGCTCAGCTATCGCCCCTTTGATCTTGTCGACGGGCGGCCAGTGTTCGGCGAGGCCGGGCTGCAGCCATGGCGTCTGATCACGCCGGCGTTCCTGCATTTTGGCTGGATGCATATCATCTTCAACAGCCTCTGGTGCTGGGAGCTGGGGCGCCGCATCGAGCGCCGCCTTGGGGGGCTGAACCTGTTCTCCCTCTTCGTTGCGACAGCGGCAATGTCAAACTTTGCCCAGGACATGGTGTCCGGCCCCGTGCTGTTTGGCGGTCTCTCCGGCGTGGTCTATGCGCTGCTCGGCTTTGCCTGGGTGGCGGGGCGCCTCAATCCCGCGTGGCGGGATCTCACGCCTGCGACCCCGGTGATGTTGTTCATGGTGGGGTGGCTGCTTTTCTGCGTGTTCGGCCTGGTGAATGTGCTGGGCTTTGCCGTGGCCAATGCCGCCCATGTCGCGGGGTTGCTCAGTGGCGCCTTCGTCGGCCTGGTGCTGGCACTGGGGCATCGCTCCCGATCTTCCTGATGCGGCATCCCGCGTCGCCGTATAATCGCCCGAATTGTTACAGGACATCCCATGAATTATCAGGAACTGGTTGCCACTCTCAGTCCGGAAATGCTCCGGCGGTTTCGCCGTGCCGTCGAGACGGGACAGTGGCCTGACGGCACACCGGTGAGCAGTGAGCAGCGGGAGCACTGCCTGCAGGCGATCATTGCCTGGGAGCAGAGCCGACTACCCGAGGAGGAGCGCGTTGGCTACATCGCCAAGGGCGCCAAGGGAGAGCGGGCGACCGCCGGGGCGGAGACGCCCCTGCGCTGGGCGGACAATGACGGAGTAACAGAAGAATGAGCGTCCGGGAACTGGCCCGCGGCGGCCTGCGCAAGATGGTGACCTCGCTGAAGGGCGGAGTCGCGCAGTACGAGCTGCCCCTGGGCGATACGCGGACACCGCTGAATGCACTACTGGGCCAGCAGCTGACGCTCAGCTACCTGGGGTCCATTCACTGCATACACTGCGGCCGCAACACCAAGAAGAGCTTCAACCAGGGTTTCTGCTATCCCTGTTTTCGCCGTCTCGCCCAATGTGACAGCTGCATCGTCAGCCCCGAGAAATGCCACTTTGCTGCCGGCACCTGCCGCGAGCCCGAGTGGGGTGAGACCCACTGCATGATCGATCACATTGTCTACCTCGCCAATACCTCCGGGCTCAAGGTGGGGATCACCCGGGGGACCCAGGTCCCCACGCGCTGGATCGATCAGGGTGCCACCCAGGCGCTGCCGATCTTTCGTGTGGCCACGCGCCTTGATTCCGGCCTCGTGGAGGTGCTGCTGGCCGCTCACGTGGCAGACAAGACGGCCTGGCAACGCATGCTGAAGGGGGCGAACGAGGCCCTGGACATGCAGGCCCGGCGAGACGAGCTTCTGTTCACCTGCCGGGAGGAACTGGAGGCGCTGCAGACGGAGCGGGGCATCGCCGCGATCACGCCGCTGCCGGACGCGCAGTCCATGGACCTCGACTACCCGGTTCTGCACTATCCTGAGAAAGTGCGATCCATGAACTTTGACAAGCAGCCCGAGGTCGCCGGGGTGCTTCAGGGGATCAAGGGCCAGTACCTGATCTTCGACACCGGCGTGATCAACATGCGCCGCCACGCAGGTTACGACCTGTCTCTTGCCATTCACGAGGACGCCTGACCATGCGCGACGCCCAACCCCGCACTATATTCCTGAAAGATTACGAGGCTCCCGCCTACGCCATCAAGCACACGGACCTGCACTTCGAACTGTTTGATGAGCACACGCTGGTACACAGCGAACTGCGCTTCGAGCGCACCGAGGGGGCCGCTGCAGACGCGGTGCTGGAGCTCAACGGCGTGGACCTGGAGCTGCTCAAGCTGGCCATCGATGGCCGGGAACTCGGCAGCGATGACTACGAACTCGGTGATGAATGCCTGCGTATCAGTGACGTACCCGCCACCGGCGTGTTGACCAGCACCGTGCGCCTTCTCCCCCAGGACAACACATCCCTGGAGGGGCTCTACCGCTCCCGGGGCCTGTTCTGCACCCAGTGCGAGGCCGAGGGCTTTCGCAAAATCACCTGGTTCCCCGATCGTCCGGACGTGATGTCCACCTACCGCGTTACCATCGACGGTGACCGCGATGCCTGCCCCGAGATGCTCAGCAATGGCAATCCCATTGCGTCCGAGGACCTCGGGGATGGCCGCCATCGCCAGGTCTGGGAGGATCCGTTCCCCAAACCCAGCTACCTGTTTGCGCTGGTGGCGGGCAAGCTCGAGCGTTTTTGTGACAGCTTCACCACCGCCGAAGGCAAGACCGTGGAGCTGGTCATACTCGTGGAGTCCAAGGACCTGGACAAGTGTGCCCACGCCATGGATTCCCTGAAGCGCTCCATGCGCTGGGACGAGGAGCGTTTTGGCCGCGAGTACGATCTGGACGTGTTCCATATTGTGGCCGTGGACGACTTCAATATGGGCGCGATGGAAAACAAGGGCCTGAACATCTTCAATACCTCCTGTGTGCTGGCGGCGCCGGACACCACCACCGATATCGGCTACCAGCGCATCGAGGCCATCGTCGCCCACGAATACTTCCACAACTGGTCCGGAAACCGCGTGACCTGTCGCGACTGGTTCCAGCTCAGCCTGAAGGAGGGCTTCACGGTGTTCCGGGATTCGGAATTCTCCGCGGACATGGGCTCCCGGGCGCTCAAGCGAGTCGAGGATGCGGGCGTGATGCGCACCATGCAGTTTGCCGAGGACGCGGGCCCCATGGCCCACCCCGTGCGCCCCGCATCCTTTATCGAGATATCCAATTTCTATACCCTCACGGTCTACGAGAAAGGGGCAGAGGTGGTGCGCATGCTGCAGACGCTGCTGGGCGAAGCTGACTTTCGCCGTGGCAGCGACCTGTACTTCGAGCGCCACGATGGCCAGGCGGTGACCTGCGATGACTTTGTAAATGCGATGGCGGAGGTGTCCGGCCTCGATCTGACCCAGTTCCGCCGCTGGTACTCCCAGGCGGGTACGCCGGAACTCACGATCCGCGATGCGTGGGACGAGGGCGAAGGTAGCTACCGCCTGCATGTGCAGCAGGCCACGCCGCCGACGCCGGGACAGGAGCACAAGGAACCCCTGGTGATTCCCCTGGCCATGGGACTCCTCGGAGATGCCGGTAATTTGCGCGTGCAGCTCGCCGGGGAACAACCGGATCCCGAGAGCGAGGACAATACGCACCGGGTTCTGATTGTGGACAAGGCTGAGCAGACCTTCGTTTTTTCGGGTTTACCGGAACGGCCCACCCCGTCGCTTCTGCGCGGATTCTCCGCGCCCGTGCGCATCGACTATCCCTACACGCGGGAACAGCTTCTGGCCCTGGTCAGCCGCGACGCCGATGGTTTCGCTCGCTGGGACGCGATGCAGCAGCTGATGGTGGCGGTGCTCGGCGAACTCCAGGCATCCCCCGACGCGGCGCTGGATCTGCATCTCGCCGAGGCCGTGGCAGCGATCGTGGAGCAGGAGTCCGATCCCGCGATCCGCGCCGACATGCTGCGTATTCCCTCGGAAACCACGCTGGCCGAGATCGCGGGGCACCGCGGCGCTGTGGATGTGCAGGGCATTCACCGGGCGCGGGAGGGACTGCGGCAACGCCTCGCCGATGCGCTGGGAGAGCGCTGGCGTGAACTGTATGACGCGGTGCGCGTGACCGAGGCCTATGTCGCCAGTGGTGAGCAGATTGGTCGCCGGGCGCTGGCAAACGTGGCCCTGGATTACTACGTCACGTCCGGTGCGGAGGGTCTCGTCCTGGCGAAGCGCGCCTACTACGACGCCGACAACCTCACGGATCGCCTGGTGGCCCTGCGCATCGTGGTGCGCGAGGCCGAGGCGGATTCCCCTGCCTTGCTCGAAGATTTCTACACCCGCTTCGGCAACGAGACCCTGGCAGTGAATCACTGGCTGCAGGTGCAGGCGGAAGCGACGTCGGGAGATGCGGTGGCCCGGGTCAGGGAGCTGATGAGTCACCCGGCCTACGACCGGCGCAACCCCAACAAGATTCGCGCTGTCGTCGGCACCTTCGCCAATATCAATGCGGTGAACTTCCACCGTGAAGATGGCGCGGGCTACGCACTGCTGGCAGAGGTGATCGAGGAACTCAATGAGCGCAATCCCCAGATCGCCTCACGCCTGCTGACGCCACTCACGCGCTGGCGAAAATATCCCGCCGGGGGCGATAAGATGCGCGCCGAGCTGGAGCGCCTGGCGGCGCTGCCGTCCCTGTCTCCGGATGTCTACGAGGTAGTGAGCAAGTCCCTGGCGGACTGAAGCAATCTGGCGCGCCAGCCCCGGCGCGCTATCCCCGACGCCCTAACTCTGGCGTGAGGGGTAGAGCGGGGGCAGGGCGCCGCTTTCGTTACTTGGCGTCGGGGCGTCGAGCCCTCGTATCGCCTCGGCCAGGACGCTCCCGTCCCAGGGCGTGCTCCGGGCTCCGTAGCGCGCCTGGAGCAATGCGTTCACGGCCTCCTCCAGGAGCGGACTGTTCTGCTGTTGCACCCAGGATTCCACCGTGCCGTTGTGGCCGCGACCCTGGAGCCAAAGACGCAGCTCCTTCTCCGCCCTGAGGGCATCGTTGCTCGCGCAGGCGCGGAGCAGTTCCTTTGGCTTGGTGCGCGGTTTGCTTTCATCCCGTTGCGAAGGGGAGGGCGATGACCTGCGACGAAGGAGCAGGAGAGTCGTCAGCAACCACCCCAGCGCGCAAGCCGCGGCGATCCAGGGCCAGGGGCCTGCGGCCTGCGCTGGCCCCGGCGATGCCAGCGGCGCCTCTATGGTCGTGTCATTCGGCGCAGAGGCGGCAGCGGGGGCGGCGCGTACACGTATGACTCGCTCGGGTAGTCGCGCAACCTGCAGGCGATTGTTCTTCGTATCCCACCAGGGGACCTCCACAGCGGGGATGCGGTACTCGCCGGCACTTACGGCGACCAGGGCGATGCTCTCGCGGCGGATGCCCGAGATCCCGCCGTCGCTGTTCACGTTATTGATGCCCGGCTGGTCCGGGTATGCCCGCAAGCCGGCCTGTTCGGGGGTTTCCAGCGGTGGCAACTGGGCACCTTGCAGACCGTCGGCGGTGAGCGTGATGGTGCGGGTGATGGAATCACCGACTTCGAGATCCGTCAGGGGCGCGGACCAGCCCTCCTCAAGGCGCAGATCCGCCGCCGGGAGCCAGGTGGCGTCGGGGAAAGCGGCGGGTCGCGGCATCACCTCTATCCGAAGTTCTTCGGTCTGGCGGCGTATGAGCCGACCCGCGGGGCGGGTGTCAAACAGCGTGCGACGACCGGAGCCCAGGCGTCCTGAAAAGGTCTGCGCCGGGATAAGCAATTCGCCACTGGTTTCCGGGAACACGGCGTAGCGGACTTCGTGGACGAGCCAGGGTCGGCCGTTGATCGTGCGCTGGAAGGAGTTCTGTCCCAGGCTTTCGACGTAGGCGCCGGGAATGGACAGGTCCGTAATGGAGCGGGATTCCAGGTTCACGGCCTGCTGGATGCGGAAGGTGAGGAGCAATTGCCCCTGGACGTAGAGGGATTCCCGGTCCACCTCCGCCTCAAACACCACGATCTCGTCGGCCCCCTGCATTTTTGGCGCCGGGCCGACTTCCACGGACAGGGCCTCGCTGCGCACGCCGCGGATCTCGAAGGGAGGGATCACGAAGGAACCCTGTTTGCGTGGGGTGAGCTCCAGCACCAGGCGATTCTCCTGACTGCGCTGACCATTGATAATCTGGGTGTTCACCGATGTGGAACGCTGGAGGATTTCAAAGTGCTCTTCCAGGGCGCGGAGGTCCGCGTCTCCCGGATCGCGGTCGTCGTCGCTGCTGAGCGTCAGGCGAACCGTGTCTCCCATCGCGATGCGATAGCGGTCCAGGGAGGCATGGAGCGCCGCCTCGGCGCTGCTGCAGAGTAGGAGGAGCAGTGCAAACGCTGCGAAGCTACCAGATCTGAGTTTGGGCACGTTGCTCTTCCTGACGTTGATTGCTGTTGTCCTGCTGCTGGCGACGGCGACTCTCGTAGCGGAATTTCTCCCGCAGCAATCCCGACGGGTCGTCGGGTACGCGGCGCAACCACTGCTCCATCGCCTGATCCCGTTCAATGTTCTCCTGCATCTGACTCGTATCGACCTGCGGCTGGGGCATGGAGAGCTCCGGGGCTTCGCTCTGGGCTTCGTTGCCCGGGGAACCGGCTTCCTGTTCTTCGTTGCCGGAGCTTTCCTGCTGGTTTTGCTGTTCCTGCTTGTCCCGTTGGGGATCCGAGGAGCCCTGTTCCTGGTCGC